>NZ_DGNN01000018.1:0-19680 GCF_002388965.1 Leisingera sp. UBA4491
CCTCAGCGCCGCCGGTGAGGGGTGTTCTATGGCGAGCGGCGGGGAGTCGCAACCCCTTTTTTGAAGTTTTGGTGACTTTTTGACCTCGGAGATGCAAAATCTATAATAATCAGAGGCTTAGCCAGGATCTTTTTGTGATTTCAGGCCCCGTTTCCAAGCATTTCAGGGTTCGGAAAAGGTGAGTTTGGAACTCGTGTTGTGAAGCGTTACCAGATGTTGGGTCCTGAAGGCTGGAACACACAAGCGGAGCGGCGAAAAACGAGTCGAATCCAAACCGCAACCTCCGCTCCAAACCTGCCGACTCGCCGCGGCGTCCGTACAAACCGGCGAAAAGACCCTGCCAGATGCCGCAGTCGAGGGCGGCCGCCAAAGGGACGGTGAGTATGCCAAGGCCCGCACGCCATGGCCTCCCACGGCAAGCACGCGATTCGATCACCTGTGCGGGACGCCCGGCCGCCGGCGCGGTCTCCCTGGCTCTGCTCAACAAGCGCAGAGGGCAGCGCTTGCGCGGGACGGCAGCTCTGCATTCCCGCTCTCATATATCTTACAGGCGGGACGCTGCCGCCCGTGCTGCGCGCCTGAGGCCTCGCGGCCCTCAGCGGCTGTGCCCCGGGCAGTGAGGCTCCAGGGCACAGCCGCCGCTGCAAACCTCAGAAATCATCCCAGCCCCGGGCGGCCGGCAGCGCCCCTGCCGCACAGTGCAAGGCTGCCGCGGCCGCCGGGCTCTGAAGCTCCTCGACCGCTGCAGCCCGGGCCGGCGCCGGGGCCGGAACCGGGGCCGGGCTGGCTGCGGCCCTGAACTTGGTGACCTCCTGCGACAGCTGGCTGGCATCGGACGACAACAGGCGGCTGGCAGCAGACGCCTGCTCCACCATCGCGGCATTCTGCTGGGTCACCTGGTCCAGCTGTGAAACACCCAGATTGATTTCGCTCAGCGAGGTCGCCTGCTCCTTGGCCCCCGCCGCAATGCTGCTGATATGGTCGGAAATCGTGCCGACGCTTTGAATGATCTGCTGCAGCTCCTGGCCGGTTCTGCCAACCAGCTCCACACCGCTGGCCACCTGCTGCTTGCTCTGGCCGATCAGCTGCTTGATCTCTCCGGCGGCCCCTGCCGAGCGCTGCGCCAGCGCCCGCACTTCCGAGGCGACAACCGCAAAGCCGCGGCCCGCTTCGCCGGCCCGGGCGGCCTCCACCCCGGCATTCAACGCCAGCAGGTTGGTCTGAAAGGCGATGTCGTCGATCATCCCGATGATCTTGGCGATTTCCTCGGACGAACTCTCGATCTGCGACATCGCCGCCACCGCGTCCGTCACCACCCGGCCGCTGCGCTCTGCCGCGGTCTTGGCGTCGCTGACGATGGACTCCACCTTTTCCGCGCCCTCTGCCGAGGAATGCACCGTGCCGGTCAGCTCCTCGATGGCGGCGGCGGTTTGTTCCAGGGTCGCCGCCTGGCTTTCGGTGCGCTGGGACAGATCGGCGGCCGATTTGGAAATCTCCTCTGCGGTGCGCTCCACCGCACCGGACACCTGCGTCACCGCCCCGATGGCGGTCTCCAGCTGTTCGGCCGACTGATTGAACGCCTCGCCCAGTGCCGCTATGTCCGCTTGCTCCGACAGTGTGACCCGGACCCCCAGATCCCCCTGGCTCATCGCCTCCAGCCCACGGGCGATTTCCTGCAGGCCGAGGCGCCGCTCCGTCACGTCTGTGGCCACTTTGACCACGCGCTCGACGGTGCCGCCCTCGCCGCTGACTGGCGCATAGGTGGCCTGGATCCAAAGTGTGGTGCCCTCCTTGGTCACGCGCGGGAACTGCCCGGTGAAGACCTGGCCCGACGCCAGGCCCGCCCAGAAGTCCTTATACTCTGTGCTGGCGGCAAGCTCCGGCGCCACGAACATGGAATGATGCCGGCCTGTGATCTCGTCCAGCTGGTAGCCGAGCGCGGCCAGGAAATTGCCGTTTGCCGTCAGAACTGTGCCATCGGGCGTGAAATGAACCGTGGCTTGGGTGGCGTCGACCATGTCTGCAATGATCCTGGCGCCATTATCGTGCTCTGCCGGCTGTGCTGCCTTGAATTTGAAAAACAAAATACTTCTCCGCGCATTTCTGAGTCTCTGGGCTCACGTCCGGAGTAGCTTGATTCGACCAGAAATTTCTTAACACCGGCCAGCGTCCCGCGCGGCAAGCCGCAGGCGAGGGCGCCGCGGCGTCCGGCCGCTTAACAGTATGACAACTTTTAGTTGCAAGAATATTGAGAGGCGTCCCAAAGGCTGTAAAGTGAGCTTGGAACTGGTCAGGCGGCCTTGTCGCGCCCACCGCGGGGCGTGCCGCGATGCGCTGCGTATTGGCCGCAGGCCCCGCGCCCGGAAACAAGGGGAGCGACGGACATGACACTTGCCAGACACTTCGAATCTGAACAGCCCCCGCTGTGGCGCAGTCACGCCGGGTCCCGGGCGCATCTCGCCGCAGCCGTTCTGGTCGGGGCGGGCTTTCTATTCGACTTCCTGACACCGCTCGGGGTCGCCGCCGGCCTGATTTACACCGCCGCGGTCCTGTGCTCCGTTTGGGCCGACAAACCGGCCGCGGCCTGCATCTATGCCGCGGCCGGCACTGCGCTGACGGGTCTTGGATACCTGCTGCTTCCGATTTCCGGGGTTGATCAGTGGATTGTGCTGGCCAACCGGATCCTGACGGTGATCGCCCTGTGGGCCTTCGCTTTTGTTGTTTACCGGCAGAAATCTTTTCAGGCCTCGCTTGAGCAGAAGCAGAATGAGCTGACGGCCATCCAGGACAACAGCATTGCAGGTCTGATCAACATCGACCCGCAGGGCACGATCCTAAGCTACAACCGGACCTGCAGCAGAATGTTCGGCTATTCCGCCGGGGAGGTGATCGGCCAGAATATCAGGCTCCTGCTCCCTGACTCTGCCGGTTCCGGCGAGGATCCCGGCGGCGGCGCGTTATTCAGCGGCCGCCCTACGCAGTTCACCGGTGTCCGCCGGGAGGTTCAGGGGCGGCGCAAGAACGGCGAGGTCTTTCCGATCGAACTGTCCGTCAGCGAAGTCCGGGTTGGCCGCATCCACCTGTTCAGCGGCATTCTCCGCGACCTCTCTGCAGAAAAAAAGGCCGAGGCGGAGCGGGAGCGTTTCACCAAGGAACTGGCCCGGTCAAACCGGGACCTTGACGATTTTGCCTATGTCGCCTCCCACGATCTGCGGGCACCGCTTCGGGTGATCGGCAACGCCTCAACCTGGCTGGAGGAGGATCTGGCAGACGTGCTGGATGAGGACAGCCGCGAAAACCTGGGGCTGCTGCGCTCGCGCGTGGCACGGATGGAACGGCTGCTTGACGATCTGCTCGAATACTCGCGGGCCGGGCGCAAGACCGACAGCAGGTATCAGCAAACCATGCCAGGCACTGAGCTGATGCGGGAGGTTCTGATGCTGATCGACAAGCCCGAGGGCTTCACCATCACCATCGCCCCCGGCTTCGGCAGCATCCGGCTGCCCAATATGCCGCTGAAGCAGATCTTCGCGAACCTGGTTTCCAACGCGATCAAGCACAATGACCAGGGCACAGGCGCGGTGGACATCAGCGTGGAGGATGCCGGGGACCACTACATCTTTTCAGTGGCCGATAACGGCCCCGGGATAGACCCTGAATACCACGATCAGATTTTCAAGATGTTCCAGACCCTGAAGTCGCGCGACGAGGTCGAGGGCAGCGGCATCGGCCTGTCGATCGTCAAGAAACATCTGGAACGCGCCGGCGGCACGATCTCGGTCCGGTCATCGCCCGGGGACGGCTGCGCCTTCCGCTTCACCTGGCCCAAGCAGCAGGAGGTTGAGCAGGAACGTGATTAAAATGACACCCCGCGGCAGCGGCGCCGCCCCCCACGGGGACCTGAGGATTCTTCTGGTCGAAGATGACATCGGCGATGCCAAAGCCGTCCTGCGGGCCTTCCGCAAAGTCCGCATCAGCAACGCGATCACCCGGGCGGCCGACGGCATCGAAGCTCTGGACATCCTGCGGGGGACGGGCGGAAAGGAGCGGATCCAGCCGCCGTTTGTGCTGCTCGCAGACATCAATATGCCGCGGATGAACGGCATCGACCTTGTCCGGGAACTGCGCAAAGACCCTGAACTCAGCGGCACGGCGGTATTCTTCCTGACCACCTCCCGCCACGACCAGGACATTGATGCGGCCTACGGCTTGAATGCCGCGGGCTATATCGTAAAGGAGACAGCCGGGCGCGATTTTCTGCAACTCGTTGAGATGGTCGGCCGTTATTGGCGGATCGTCGAATTCCCCGCAGCGGCAACCTGATCCCCGGCCGCTTCCCTGCCCCCAGCACGTCCTGTCCCGGCTGAGTCCCAAGAGATGTCCCGCCCCGCGCCTGCGATCCGCCGCCGGGGCGGATCCAGAGATCCCGGCAGGTATTTCCAGCAACAAAACACCGGGGGCCGGCCGCAGACAGCCCCCCCTGCCCTGTTGGGCCAAGCGGACACCGCGCATCCGCCCCGCACCGGCGCAGTGTCCAGCACTGCATCTTCACCCGACGGCCAGGGCAGCAGCCCGTGGCGCGGCGCTGCCTGCTGCGGTCACATCCCGATCTGCAGCAATCTCCAGCGGCGGTCCAGGAGGCGCTTTTCCGCCCCGCTGCGGGCAGGCAGAAGATAAAGCCTGCCGCGAGCGTCCAGCGGAAGCGCGGCCGCAGGGCTGTCAAAGCCCGGTTCGCCGGCGCCCGCCTTGGGAAACGACACGCTGCTGATGGCATTGGTGAACCGCGCCGCCGCCGCCATCATCTCAGGCGCCAGCATGAAATCCATCAGCTGATCCGACGCCTCAAGATCGCCGGCATCGCTTGGGATGACAAACAGGTCGGCCCACAAATTGGTGCCCTCCCGGGGCATCGCATAATGATAGCGGTCGGTCCCCTGCTCCAGCAGCGGTGCCAGCCCGTCTGTGCTCCAGGTGACGGCCAGACAGACCTCGCCGCCCAGCAGGGCATCATACTGATCCACATCGAACGCCCGGACATAGGGCGCAATGGCGGACAGAACGCCAAAGGCCGCCTCAATGTCCCGCTCTGACCGCGATTGCGGATCCAGGCCAAGATAGGAGAGCGCGGCCGCCACGACCTCCTCCACGGAATCGACAATCGTGATGCCGCAGTCCGCAAGCTTGCTGGCGTTGGCGGGGTCGAACACCAGCGCCCAGCTGTCAAGCGGCGCATCCGGCAGCCGCTCCAGCACGGCGCTGCGGTCATAGGCGATACCGGTGGTGCCCCAGAGATACGGCAGCGTATAGCCCTCCGCCTGCGGCGTGGCGTCCAGGTACAGCTGCATCAGTTGCTGGTCGATGGCCGCCGCGTTTGGAATGCCCGACTGGCCGATCTGCCGGATCGCGCCCGCCTCCACCAGACGGCCGACGGTTTCCGAGGACACCACCGCCAGGTCGTATCCGGTGCCGCGGGCAAGCAGCCGCGCCTCGGCCTCATCAGCCTCGCCGTAAGTGTCGAGCACCAGCCTTTTGCCGGTTGCTTCCTGGAACCTCCCGGCGGTGTCCGGGGCAATGTAGCCGCTCCAGTTATAGAGCAGAACCCGGCCGGGGTCGGCGGCAGCCGGACCGGCCATCGCAGACACCGCGGACAGGGCGGCGGCAATTATTTTCAGGCGCATTTTGTGCTTCCTTCCGCTGCGGCGGCCGTTTCCGGTGCGCCGGCCTCTTCCGGCCACAGCCGGGTCAGGGCGGCGGCCAGTGCCGCTTTGGTGACCGGCTTCGCCAGATAGTCGTCCATGCCCGCCGCCAGGCCTTCGGCACGCTGCTCGCTCATCGCGTTGGCTGACAAACCGATGACCGGCACCGGCGGCAGGCCCAGCTCCCGCTCCCTGGTCCGGATCGCCCGGGTGGCGTCAAGCCCGTCCATTTCCGGCATCCGCACATCCATCAGCACCAGATCCGGGTCCCAGCTGCGCGCCAGCCCGACAGCCTCCACACCGTCGCCTGCCGTCATCACGGTGCACCCCAAACGCTCCAGCATCTTGCCCGCGATCATCTGGTTGACCCGGTTGTCGTCGGCAACGAGAATCTTTTTGCTGAACACGGCACCAACCGGCCCGGGCTGCGGCACTTCGGCCGGGGGCGGCACGTCTTTCACCGGAAACTCCACGGTGAACTCCGATCCCACGCCTTCGGTGCTTTGCAGCGCAATCGTGCCGCCGATCGCACCGGTGAGGTTTTTGACAATGGCAAGCCCCAGCCCCGTCCCGCCAAACCGCGTGGTGGTGGTGGCATCGGCCTGCGCGAATTGCTCGAAAATCCGTTCCTGGGCTTCCGGCGGCACCCCGATCCCGGTGTCCTTGACGGCTATCCGGATCACCCGGGTGCCGTCCTGCCCAGACGGCAGTTCCTGCAGCACGACCCCGACCGCGCCGTTGCCGGTGAACTTCAGCGCGTTGCTGACGAGGTTCACGACGATCTGGCGCACCGCGGTGCCGTATCCCAGCACGTGCCAATTGCTGACCCCGGCGCTCTCCTGCAAGGTCAGATCGATGTTCGCGCTCTGGGCGCGTGCCGAAAACAGGTCAATCACCTCCAGGCACAGCCCACGGACGTTGAACGCCTCGGCCTCCATCTCCAGCTTGCCGGCCTCTGCCTTGGACAGGTCCAGGACGTCATTGATGATACTCAGCAGGGAGTTCCCGCTGACGATCATCATCCGGATCATATGGCGCTGCTTGTCATCAAGCGCGGTGTCGTTCAGCAGCTCCGCCAAGCCCAGCACACCGTTCAGCGGGGTCCGGATTTCGTGACTCATCGTCGCCAGAAACACGGATTTGGCCTCCGACGCGGCCTCCGCCTTGCGCCGGCTTGCCTCGATCTCCGACTGCGCGCTGATGATGAACCGCTCCATCGGCAAGTGCACGAACCGGGCGGCGACAAAAACCCCGATGCCCCCGATCAGAACCGCCGCCAGCGCATAGGTCAGCTGCCGTTCCGCCGCAATCCGGCCGGTCCGCGCCTCGGCCTCCTTGACCTCCATCAGCACCGGCAGCAGCCGCCTGGACAAATTCGCGGCCAGGGCCGCAGCCTTTGCATCACCTTCGGCCTGCCGGTTTCCTGCAGGCTCAGTCAGATGCGCGGCCAGGAACAGAATGTCCTTCAGCTCGGATACCGGGTTCAGCGCCGGCTGGGACAGGATCTGCTGCGCCTGCGGTGAAAAGGCCGCCAGCGCACCAGGGGCGGTCAATCCGGCAAGCGAGTCCGCTGCGGGCCGCGCGCTCCGCCGGATGCGCCCGCGCGCAATCAGCGCCTTCTGGCTGCCGGGATCGTCCTTCACGGCATCAAACGCCAGGGCCAGCTCAGCCAGAGAGACCAGGATCTGGTCCAGCACGATGGTGTTCTCCGCCCGCCGGGCGACACTGTTGTGCCCGGTCAGGGTGACGCAAAAGGCGGCCACTGCGGCTGCCAGTAAAATCGCCAGGGCGATTCCGCTGCGCAGCCTGAGGTATCTTCGCGTGACACGCTGCTTTGTCATTGAGTGTCCGTGTTATTGTGTTCCGGCAAGGCCCTGCGTCCGTTCCGGCAGACTAGGGCTGACCGCTGCATCCTGGAAAGCGAATGTTGAGAATAATTTAAAAAAACCGAAACGGTGACTTTCGCCCGCCACCGCATTCCCCTTGCCTGCAAAGCGGATGCGCCTTCCCGGCCCCGCGCCTGCTGCGGCTTCTGTTGAAAAAGTGAAATTCCGCCCGGCGCAGCAGGCGGACATGATGTGATCCCCAGAACCATCCTCAAAGCTTGTTAGAGTTTTCCGCGGAGACCGAAAACGGCAGATGCACGCGAAAGGCAAAGCATGCCAATTGAAGCCTTGAGGATTCTGACCGGTGCAACACGCCGGTCAGGCCCGCTTCAGCACGGCGGATGCGTGGGCAGTTCCGGTGCAGGGCGAACAGCGCGATAAGGCCCAAATTTCCATGAGTGATACCCGCAGGAGCTTGCATCCCCCTATGGTTTGGCGGTTGCCTTGCCGTTTATTCCGCCTCACACAATCACTTACACAACATAGTTGCATGGGTCAGTTTTCTGGCATAGTTCTGAAACATTCGGTACAGAATGGTTGAGCGCATCATGAGGCCAAGAGAATTTGATGAAGGTGCGGTGGTTGACGCTGTCATGCGCACATTCTGGCGCAATGGCTATGCCGCAACCTCGATGAATGATCTGGTGGAAGCAACCGGCCTGTCCCGCAGCACCATATACAATTCCTTTGGCGGCAAAAAAACGCTTTTTGCGCTTGCTCTCAAAGAATACCGGCGGGTGACCACCGGGACTGTCGCGAAGATCTCCCGCTCCGCTGATGTGCGCGGCAGCCTCCGGGCATTGCTGATCTCCATCGTGGACGACGAGTTGAGCGACCACGAAGGCTTTGGCTGCTTTGCTGCCAACAGCAGCCTGGAGATTTCCGGCCGGGATCCGGAACTCAGCGCGCTGGTCGCACAGCATTTCCAGCGGCTGGAGAGCGGATTGCTGCGCCTCCTGAGGCACGGCCAAAAGACCGGCGAAATTTCGCCTGATCAGGACTGCCAAATACTGTCCAGGTATTTTGTTGCTGTAATTCAAGGTATTAGGGTCATCAGCAAAGGGCTTCCGGCAGCCTCCCGCCAGCCCTATCTGCACAGTATCGTCGAAGCCTCCATCGCCACGGTGTAACAGTAATGCGAAGTTCTCCTTTTGGTTGTTGACGGTTATGGAATGAATATTCCATAACCGCCTCCAGATACCGGCCGCCCAAGCGGGTCCCCCCCTCCGCGGCCGCTTGGACCCAGAGAACAGAGGCTCAACATGACAACTGACGCAATTTCGCCGCCGCCCCGCCCCGCCCTGCGCGTGGCCGTTCTGGGAGCCGGGCTGATGGGGGCACCGATGGCCCGCAACATCGCGGCGGCCGGCTGCCAGGTCAGTGTATGGAACCGGACCCCTGACAAAGCGTCTTCTTTGGCGGCACCGAATATCACTCCGGCTGCGGATCCGGCCGGGGCAGCCCTCCACGCCGATGTCATTGTGACCATGCTGAAAGACGCCAGTGCCATCGCAGAAGTCATGTCGGCGCTGCCCGACGCGGACAGCGTGCCCGCGGCACCCGTCTGCTGGCTGCAAATGAGCACGGTCGGGCCCGCCGACATGCCCGGTCTGGAGACGCTGGCGGCCCGCAAGGGGCTCACCTTGATCGACGCGCCCGTGCTTGGCACCCGCCAACCCGCAGAGGCGGGCCAGCTTCTGGTGCTGGCGGCCGGTCCGGACAGCACCAAGGAAGCCGTCCAGCCGGTGCTGGATGCGGTCGGCAAAGCCACCCGCTGGCTGGACACCGCCCCCGGTATGGCGACGCGGCTGAAACTGGCGTTGAACAGCTGGGTTTTCGCTCTGACCCATGGAGCGGCAGAGAGCCTGGCGCTGGCCCGCGGCCTGGGGCTGGCCCCGGAACTGGTGGCGGACACTCTGCGCGGCGGGCCGCTGGATACGCCCTTCTTTCAGATCAAAGCCCAGGCCATGGCATCGGGAAATTTCACTCCCGCTTTCACCATCGACAATGCGGTCAAGGACAGTGCCCTGATCGTCGGCGCGGCGCAGGAGGCCGGTGTGAGGGCGGACTTGGCCGAGGCCGGCCTGACCCGCTACCGGCGGGTGCAGGCCCAAGGCCATGGCGGCGCAGATATGGCCGCCACCTATCTTGCCTCGCAGTAGAACCGCACCCCAGACCATCAATCTAAACCATTTTATTTACAGGAAAAATTCATGAGTAACTTTCTGGGAAAACGGCTGCGCGTCGGTGTTGCCATTCCATCGACCAACACGTCCGCTCAGCCGGAGATGGAGGCCATGCGCCCCGTTGGCGTCACAAACCACATCGGCAGGATGATCATCGACGATGACTCTCTGACCCATGAGGCGGGCTTCAACCGGGTCATTGAAAACATCCGCAGCTCCACACCGGACGCCATCCGCAGCCTGCGCCATTGCGGTGTTGGGGCGGTCATTGCCGCGGTGTCGCCAGATGGCTATTGGGAAGGCCACGCTGCGCATGAGGCTCTGCATGGCCGGCTTGCGGAAGCAGCAGGGGGCGCAAAGATCATTATGAGCGCTGATGCCATCCTGGCCGCGCTGAAGGCGCTTGGCGGCATCCGGCGGATCGGCCTCATTTCGCCCTATCTGGAACTGGGCGATGAGCCGGTTTCGCGGTTCTTCACCGACAGCGGGATAGACGTTGCAGCCACGCATGGTCTTGGCGGGCGGACGCCGTCAAACATCTCCGACGTTACCCTGGAAAACCTGCGTGATGCGGTGCTGGACGTTGACGGGCCGAATGTGGACGCCATTGTCCAAGTGGGCACCAATGTTCCCATGGCTGATTTTGCCGCCGCCGCTGAAACCTGGATCGGAAAGCCGGTGCTGTCGAACAATGCCGTTCTTTACTGGCACGCCTTGCGCAGCTGCGGAGTGACCGACCCGATCCCCGGCCGCGGCCTTCTCTACGAAAACCACTGACCCACCCCGCAGCGGGCATGCCCGCTGCATAGCGACATGCTCACCGCCTGCGTTTTCGGCGATGAGCGGCAGCCAGTTTTGTAACGACCATTCCATTACCTGACAGGACATATTATGAGCACCCCTGACTCGCTCCTCTCCAAACCCGTTGCCGCCCGCCCGCAGCAGACAGATATCACCCGTGCGTTGCTGCGCACCGCGTCGGAACGCACCTCGCTGGTTGATATGCTGATGCTGCAGGTGCGCTGCCGCAGCGAAGAAATTGCGGTCTGCGACGATGCCAGCGCGCTGCGCTACAGCGATCTGGCCGAATACGCCGCCCGCCTGGCCGCCCGCCTGAAACGCGCAGGCGTCGGCGCCGGAAGCAGGGTAGGTCTTTTTGCGGACTCCTCCGCCGACATGATGGCCGGGCTCTGGGGAATTCTGTTCTCGGGCGGCGCCTACTTGCCGCTGGGCACTGATTACCCGGTGGACCGGCTCACCTACATGATCCGCGACGCTGGCGTCGATGTGATCGTCACCCAGGACAAGCTGCGCGGCCGCCTGGCCGAAATGATCCTGCCAGGGGTCACCGTGATCACTCTGGATGCCCTGGATGCGGTCCCCAGCGGAGAAGACAGCGACTGCCTGTGCGGCCCCGCGATGCTGGAAGACGATCTGGCCTATATGATCTACACCTCCGGCACCACCGGCGCCCCCAAGGGCGTCGGCATTTCCCACGCTGCGATTCTGAACCAGCTGACCTGGCTGCAGACCGAACAGAAGCTGCGGGTGGGTGAGGTCATCCTGCAAAAAACCCCGGTCAGCTTTGACGCTGCGCAATGGGAGCTGCTGGCAGTCTGCTGCGGCGTTCGCGTGGTGATGGGCCGCCCCGGCGTGTACCGTGACCCGGAAGCTCTGATCGAGCAGGTCAAACAGCACGGGGTCACCATGCTGCAAGGGGTGCCGACCTTGCTGCAGGCGCTGGTTGACCTGCCGGCTTTCGAAAACTGCACCACCCTCACCAGCCTGTTCAGCGGCGGCGAGGCCTTGACCCGAAAACTCGCCACCCGGATTTTTGAAGCCCGCCCCGGTTGCCGGCTGGTAAACCTCTACGGCCCGACCGAGTGCACGATCAATGCCACCGCCCAGACCGTGGATCCGGCAGGGCTGGAAACCGGCCCGGAGATGATCCCGATCGGCCAGCCGGCCGCTAACACCAGCTGTTGGGTACTGGATGAAAACCTGCAGCCGGTTGCCGACGGCGTATCGGGCGAGCTGTATATTGGCGGCCGCCAGCTGGCCAATGGCTACCACAACCGTGACGAACTGACGGCCGAGCGCTTCATCACCTGGATCAGCCCGGCTGGCGGCATGCCGCTGCGGCTTTACAAAACCGGCGACCTGGTGCGCCGCAATCCGGATGGCGGGCTGCAGTTCCAGGGCCGCGCCGACAACCAGGTCAAATTCCGCGGCTACCGGATTGAACTGGATGAAATCCGCCTGGCCATCGAGAACCACGACTGGGTCAAGGCAGCGGGCGTGTTCATCAAGCCCCATGCCCGCACCGGCCAGCCGGTGCTTGCTGCAGGCATTGAACTGAACCCGCGCGAAGCACCGCTGATGGATCAGGGCAATGCCGGCGCCCACCACCACAGCAAGAAAAGCCGCCTGCAGGTGCGGGCCCAGCTGTCTGGCGCCGGTTTGCGCAGTGCGGCCGAAACCGAAGGGCGCAAAACCTATGCGCTGGCAGGCAAAGAAGCGGATGCTGCTCAGCGGCAGCTGGCTTTTGCCCGCAAGACCTACCGTTTCTACGAAGGCGGAGAGGTCTCGGCCGAGGATGTCCTTTCGGTGCTGGCGCAACAGGAGCAGCCCGCCTCCGGCACCGGGGGGCTTGAGCGGCTCAGCGCGCAGGATCTGGGATATCTGCTCCGCTGGCTTGGCCAGTTCACCAGCGCGGAACGGCTGCTGCCGAAACACGCCTATGCCTCTCCCGGCGCGCTCAATGCAACGCAAGTCTATGTGGAGCTGGCCAATGTGGCAGGGTTTGAACCCGGCTACTACTACTATCACCCGGCCCGGCACGAACTGGTTCTGACCGCGCCGCGCCCGGCTTCGGCCGCTCCCGTGATGCAGCTGCATTTCGTGGGCAAGTTCCCGGCCATCGAACCGGTCTACAAAAACAACATCCGTGAAGTGCTGGAGTTTGAGACCGGCCATATCCTGGGCCTGATGGATCATATCCTGCCGGCCCATGGCCTGGGTATCGGGGCCGGCACGGATGCTCCGGATGCGCTGCCCCATCTGCACTGCGGCCCGGGCCACGTCTATATCGCCGGCTATGCGGTCACTGCACATGCAGACCGGCAGACCGGAATGCCGGTGGATTTCTACGTCCAGGCCCATGGCAGCAAAGTCTCCGGGCTGGCGCCGGGCCATTATGCCTATCGTGATGGCGGGCTGCAGCCGTTCTCGCGCCACATCATGGAGCAGCGCCATGTGATCGCGATCAACCAGCGCGTCTACCAGCGCGCCAGCGGCATGATCTCGATGGTCAGCCGGGACGCAGAGCGCTGGCACGCCTATATCGACCTGGGCCGCAGCCTGCAGCGGGTGCAGCAGAACAGCTGCCGGATCGGCACCATGTCCTCTGGCTACAGTTCCAAGTCCGGCAACGACCTCGTCGCGGCCACCCGTCTCAAGGAGATCCTGAACGAGCACGGGCTTGCCTCCGGTGCCTGCTACAGCGCGGTCTTCGGCAAAGTCAGCGCCGAGCAGATGGCGCATGAAGGCATGCATGAGGACAGCGTGCACATGGAAGGCCCGGCTGAACTGATCCGCCGCGACCTGCAGTCACTGCTGCCCGACTACATGGTGCCCAGCAAACTGGCGCTGGTGCCGTCGATGCCCTACAGCGCGTCGGGCAAGGTGGATGTGAATACCCTCAAGGCGTTCCCCGAGTTCGACGATGCCGCTGCCGAGCGTGAGATCATCAAACCCCGCAACGATACGGAAACCACTCTGGCAGCGATCTGGTGCGCGCAAATCGGGCTTGAGGACGTCTCGGTACAGGATGATTTCTTTGAAATCGGCGGCGACTCTCTGAAGGCCGTCAAACTGGTGCAGGGCATCAACCGCGCCTTTGATACCAGCCTGCCGGTGCAGGTGCTGTTCGAGGACACCACCATCGAAGCGCTGGCCCGCCGCCTGACGGACGGCGGCGCGGGCTCCGGCCTGTCGCGCGCAGTGCCGCTGAAGAAGGGCGCCGGCAGACCGGTGTTCTGCTGGCCCGGGCTTGGCGGGTATCCGATGAACCTGCGCCACCTCGCGCGGGCGCTCGATACGCCCCGTCCCGTCATCGGCGTGCAGGCCTCCGGCGTGAACCCCGGCGAGCAGGTCTGCGGCTCGATCCAGGACATGGCAGCGCGCGATGCCGAGCTGATCCGGGAGGCGCAGCCGGAAGGCCCCTACACGCTTTGGGGATACTCCTTCGGCGCACGGGTGGCCTATGAGACCGCCTATCAGCTGGAGCAGGCAGGCTGCGAGGTGGCCGAGCTGACCCTGATCGCGCCAGGCTCCCCTGAGCTGCCCGGCGGCGATCCGGTGCGCGCGGAGGAGGCT
This sequence comes from Leisingera sp. UBA4491, assembly GCF_002388965.1. NCBI lineage: Bacteria > Pseudomonadati > Pseudomonadota > Alphaproteobacteria > Rhodobacterales > Roseobacteraceae > Leisingera > Leisingera sp. UBA4491. The sequence continues at coordinate 14,146 of NZ_DGNN01000018.1, forward strand.
GTGCTGTTCCGCGATGCGTCCTTCCTGACCATCCTCTATTCGGTGTTTTCCCAGACCATTGCACCGGAGCGGGTGGCCCCGGTGATTGAGACGGTCTCGGATCTGGACGGCTTCGTGGCCTATATCGCCGCCGAGAAGCCGGATCTCGACCCGGGCATGATCACGCGCATCACCCGGCTGGTGGCACAGACCTATGCGCCCGAATACGGGCTGCAGATCGAGCAGCGCCAGGTGGCCGCGCCGGTGCGCCTGTTCAAGGCGGCGGGCGACAACCTCTCCTTCCTGGAGGAAGCCACCCGCACGCTCGCCGTGCCGGCACCGGTCCACGCGCTGGCTGCCGACCACTACGAACTGCTCAAACCCGGCGGCGTGTCCGAGCTGGCCGCCGCCATCCGCCGCCACGTTCCGGCATGGCAGCCGGCCCGGCCTGAAACCCGCAACCTGCAAGAGGCCTGATCCCATGCCCCACGTCATCATAAAGCATTTTGCCGCCACCCTGACGGCGGAACAGCAGGCAACCCTCTGCGAAGCCATCACCCAGTCGGTCACTCAGACCTTTGGCTGCTCGCCGCACGCGGTATCCATCGCATTGCGTCCCGTGGCGCCCGAGGACTGGCACAGCAGCGTCTTTGTTCCAGACATCCAAACCCATCCGCAAGAATTGATCAAATCACCGGATTATTCGGCGGCTTAACCCCCGCGCACCTCCTCTTGAAAGGGCATTCCATGACCACACGCATAGCCAAAGCGTCACCAGCGTTACTGCTGTTCGCAATATTCCTGATCTCCCTGAACCTGCGTCCTGCAGTTGCTGCCATCGGCCCGCTGGTGTCGCAAATCCTGGGCGATACCGGTGTCAACTCCACTATCATCGGCTTCCTGACCATGATCCCGGTGTTTCTGATGGGCATTGGCGCCATCTACGTGCGCCAGCTGCGCGCGGCATTGGGGGAGCGCGGCGGCATCACGCTGGGCGCGCTGATCATCGCCCTCGCCTGCGCTGCCCGCCTGTGGCTGCCGACGGGTGCCGGCCTTCTTGTCACCGCCGCCGGGGCCGGGATCGGCATTGCCATTGTGCAATCGCTGATGCCGGGCTTCGCCAAGCGCAACTTCGGCGCGGCAACCGGCCGGGTGATCGGCCTCTACTCCACCGGGATCGTGGCCGGCGCCTCCATCGCGGCGGGCACAGCTGCAGGGCTTGCCTCTTCGCTGGACTGGGAAGGCACGCTGGCGGCCTGGAGCCTGCCTGCGGTCCTTGCAGTGCTGATCTGGGTCATCGCCGCGCGCAACGCCGACAGCGAGCGCACCGCGCCTGCCCCGGCGGCGGGCACCACGCCGCCGCAGTTCTGGCGCAATGCGCGCTGCTGGTCGCTGATGCTGTTTTTCGGCGTCGGCACCGGGGCGTTCATGCTCGTCATGGCCTGGATTCCGCCGTTCTATCTGGAGCAGGGTCTTGATCAAGGCGCTGCGGGCCTGCTGCTGTCCGCATTGACGGTGATCGAAGCCGTCACCGCCCTGGGCGTTGCAGCCTTCATCCACCACTTCCCGGACCGCCGCGGCCCGCTGGTCTTTGCACTGATCATGACAGCCCTGGGGTTTGGCGTGCTCTACACCGCTCCGATTGACATGTCGTTCCTGGCAATGGCGCTGCTGGGTGTCGGCATCGGCATCCTGTTCCCGCTGTCGATCATCGTGGCCATCGACCACGTTGATGATCCCACCACCGCAGGCAACTTCACCTCTTTCGTGCAGGGCGGCGGCTATATCCTGGCAAGCTTTGTGCCCTTGTTTGCCGGCGCCGTCCGGGATGCGATGTCGGACCTCAGCAACGTCTGGCTGGGGATGGCGGCAGGCTCGCTTCTGATGATCTTCCTTGCTGTTCGCTACTCTCCTGAAAGCTACAAGCGCTTCTCCACCATGCTGCGCAGCGTTTCCCTGGACCGCGGACTGCGCCCGGCCAGCTGACACCCGTTCCTCCCCAAGCAGGCTCTGTCCTGCCGCGCTATCCCTGTTGAAAGACGGGGATAGCATCCGTTTTGCCAATGCTGAGGCAAAGCCGTCCGGCGCCGCAAGGCCCGCTGATGGAAACATCAGGGGCAAGCTCTCCCCCCTTTCTTCTGAAGCTGGCCTCCGGCGGCGGAAGGGGGCGCAGCCGTCCGTTTAGGCACCCGAAACACGGCACAGAAAAAAGACCCGGCCTTCCCAGCCGGGTCCAGTTCGTGACGCAGAACGCCACATCAGGAAGACTTCCAGGTGTTTTCGTCAGCCCGTGCTGCGCGGGCTGTTTCGAATGTTCGTCTTGTTCACCCTGTTCTGGACTGCCCAAAGCAGCCCAGCGGCAGCGGACAAAAGCACCGGGTACAACAGCGCTGCGTCCTGCTGTGCCAGCAGCACAGCGACAGACCCCACCGCGACTAACGCCACCAGTTTTTCAAACAGGCTTGACGTCAGCGTCATCAGGCTTCCAGCCGCGACCGCGAAGAGGATGATGAAATTCTGACCGGCCAAGGACAGCATGTCTTCAATCGCCAGGATGTTGAAAAGATCCAGGCTGAGCACGGCCAGCAGAACCGCCACGACCAGAAACACGGCCTTCAGCGGGCGCCCGGTTTCGTCTGCGGAAAGATCCAGCGGGACGACGTTTTCCCGGGAAAGCGACAACAGCATCCGCGAAACGGCCCAGATCGCCCCCATCAGGTTTGCCACGATGATGACAACGGCCAGAACCGACATCAAAATGCCGCCCCAGACGCCAAGGTGATGCTGCATGATAGACGAGAACGCAGCCTCGTAATTGCTCTCGATCGGTGTGAAATGAACGATCACGGCCATGCTGAAGTAGAGCACCATAGCGGCCAGGAACGACAGGCCCATCGCCAGCGGAAAGTCTCTCTTGGGGTTTCTGAACTCCTCGGACGTTCCTGCGGAGACTTCCCAGCCCGTGAAGGCAAAGAAGATCATCATGAACGGGACGCTCAGCTGGGAAAATCCGATGGTTGGACCACTCAAGGCGCGGGCTTCACGCATTTCAGCTGTAATACCGGACAGGCCAACCGCGACAATCAGCAGGAGCGAGAACAGGATTGCCGAGGCAACCATGGCCGAAATCCTTGACGCCGCCTCCGGTGAAGCAAGTTGCGTTCCGGTCGCGATCAGCAGCAGGGCGATTGCCAGAATTGCAGGATCCGCCGGAACCAGAACGGACAGATAATGGCCGCCGGTGAGTGCGATAGCGGGCAGGCCGAAGGAAACCGCGCCAAGGAAGATGAAGGAGCTGGCGATATAGGCATATCTGCCAAACGCCTTCTGCGCGAAGGAGGACACACCTCCCGCATCGGGAAATCTTGCCCCCATGATGATGAAGACAGACAGAAGCGGCAGAGCCACAAGGGCGCACAAGGCCCAAACCCAGATCGCGTTCTCTGCGGCCTGCTGGTAGGCAAGCCCCGGCAAACTCAGAAGCCCTGCGCCGATGACGATGTTGAGCATCAGGCCCGCCCCTTTCAGCGGGCCCAGCGTCTTTTTGAGATCCGTCATCTTGCGAAATCCACATTGGCAAAGGAAATCAGGTACTGCACATCCCCGAAACTTGCTTTCGAACCGTGCCTGACCCCTTTCGGAAGCTCGATCACATCCCCGGATTTGCAGACGGCTTCGCCGCCTTCCCAGTAAAACAAGAGCTGCCCGTTCAGCACGACAATGGTCTCGTCGGTATCGTGCTGGTGCCAGGAATGCTCCTTGCCGGACTGGTCGTTCTGAACTTCGACGCAGCCCTGTTCCGGCATGCAGCGTTCAACAAGCCCTCTGAAGTCCGACAGATCAGCAGCGGCTGAATGAACGACGACGGATTTTCCAGGTGATGAAATCATGCCACCTTCTCCTCTTCATTTTGGTTTTTCTTGGTAAAGCTGTGAAACGGGCAGGTGGCCGCACGGTTCTCGTCATCCAGAAAATACTGCGCGAACTCGCGGTTGTCGGGGTCGCCGTACAAGCCCAGATCCTGCGACGGATTGATCAGGTCGTATTGCAGAATGCGGGAACGGATTTTGGAGGTGGCTTTCTCGGCGGTCTCCCGTGTGTCCAGAATCCCGTTGAACACCCACCGCGGCTGGAACGTCAGCATGAAGCTCGAAAAGCGCCGCGACTGCCGGTTGACATGCGCGGGCGTGTTGCAGACCACAAAGATCTGTTCGCCGCCGAAACACCACTCCCATCCCGCGCTGTCGATCTGCGCCGGGATGGTCTCGGGCCACTCTGTGTCATCGGTCTGGTGGATACCATCCAGGGTTGACCAGAAGCGCGCGCGGTAGTGCTCAAGGCTCTGGATCGGACCCGGACGCGACAGCACGAGCAGGGAGGTGTTTTTCCCGAACGATTTGGCGTCTTTCAGATAGCACTTCAGCGCTGCAGACACTTCGCCAGGGTCCATATTTTCAGAAAAGGCAAACCGCAGCTGATCCGCTTCGAAACCGGCGACGCCAAAGGTGCAGGGGAAGAGCCGGGAGCGAGACCTGAAATTGGTCGCCAGCTCGTTAAAAATCTTTTTCTGCCAGGTCGTTGCATCGAATGCGCTGTCAATTTCAACCCGACTGTAGATAATCTTGGTGGTCATAGACTGTCTCTCATATCTTTGCTTGGGCCTCGCGCAGGGCGGATAATCTCTGGTAGTTCGAGGCTTGCCTGTGATATGAACGCCCAGACTGTTCCCAGATAGATGCATATTGGGAAAAGACGTTTCAGTTTGGGCTTAGGCACAGTCAATTGCGCAGAAACTGTATGACCTATGGATGGATTTCAGAGAAAAGTTATTCGCCTTCTGAGCGAAAACAGCCGGGCCTCAGTCTCTGACATTGCCTCAGAGCTCGGCGCGTCGCGCAAGAAGGTCAAAGAGACGATCGACCGCCTGGTCGACAAGAAGATCATCAAACGGTTCACGATTGAGCTTGCGGAGGACGCGGAATTCACCTCGCAACCTTTCAGAGCAGTCTTCAATATCCGCCTGGTCGCGCCAAACTGCAGGCAGCTGTTTGCCGACTTGCAGAAGCACGACGAGATCCTAGGCGCGTGGAGCATCTCATCCTCCGATATCGACATGATGGTGCTTGTGGAGGCCAAGGATGTGGAAGCTGTTGAGAACGTGCGCAACAGTGTTGCGAGGCACCCGCTGGTTCAAACAATGTACACAAATTCGATCCTGACAACGTGGCGCGATCCGCGATCCAATTCGCGGCGCGACGTCGAGGCGGACGTCTGACGAACCCCTCAACGGCCGCTGTCGAGCAGACCGGCAGAAGGTTTTGCGTTGCGGCTGACAGTGGCAGTACAATTTCCGGCCATAGGGCGGCGCAATACCCAGTCATTTCAGGTGCGGCCGGCGCCTTGGCCCATCAGGACCCACCGAAGGGCCATTTCAAGAGCTGTCTTTGCGCTGTTTTGCCCTGCTTTGCGCCAGGCGGCAGGCACGCTTAGCCTCGCCAGGCACGGTCTGCTTGCCACAGGGGGTGCAGGATAGCCCCTGACCTGCCCCCCGCGAAA
>NZ_DGNN01000029.1:0-234051 GCF_002388965.1 Leisingera sp. UBA4491
CGGTAAAAATCGGGCGCTTACGATTGATCTCAGGAAGGATGCACATGAACTGAACAGGCTTGTATACAGTTACGCTGACACAGTTGGGATATCCTTCGACCAACTTTCTCACGCAGAGTTCTTCAAGAGGTTGCTCTGTGCATGCATGAACCGTTGGGGATTGGTCATTGAGCTCGTCGTCGAGGCCTTTGCTTTGGCTAAGCTCGAAGATGCGCAGTCGTGTTCGCTCGACCATTTTGTGAGTGCATTTGCAAAGACGTACCGTCTCTCGCCTGCATACTCACCTTTCACTGTTGTCGACTTCGAAGAGGCCTTCAATCCCGAGGTGATGGCGTCGCTGCTTCACAAAGAACAATAACGATCAGAGCGCGTGTAGTTGCCGCGAAGAGCCCGCCTTGAGCGGGCTCTTTCTTTGCCAGACCTGTGCATGCTTTTGGTTTTGGCGTGCATGTTTTTGGGGTGCGCCACCATTTGTCAATTCGCAAGTAACTGATTTAAATGGCAAACTTCGGGAGTTGGATTGCCGAATCGAAGATGCGTGCATTCTTATGCCTCATTGGCACTGATATCAATGGACCGAAGTGCGCAATCCTTGGTTGTTTCGTCACGGGATCTGCCCGCGGGTTTCTTCGCAAATCCTGTTACAGCTTCAACCCCGCGTCAGTTCGCGGAGCGGCGGCCGCCGATAAATCCGCAGGCGTTTCCGGGGGTTGGATCCAGTCCCCCGAACAGACACGCGTGTCAGGGAAATGTGGATTGCTCGGTTTGGTCCGGTAACCCGTTGGCTGCGCGGGTGGTGCTGGGCAGTTCGCCAAAGCGGGCGCGGTAGAGCTGGGAAAAACGTCCCAGATGGGAAAAGCCGCTGTCATAGGCGATGCTGCTGACCGGCGTTCCGGCAGGGCGCGAGAGCAGCAGATAGCGGGCCAGATCCAGCCGCAGATCGCGAAGATATTCCACCGGTGTCAGGCCGAAATGCTGGCGGAACCCGGTCTGCAGGGTGCGGATGCTGCAGCCGGCCTCGGCGGCGATGGCTGAAACGGTCAGCGGCTCTGCCGCATTGGCGTGGATATAGTCTTGCGCGCGGCGGATCTGAAGGCTGCTGCCCAACGGGGCGCGCGGAGACAGGAGATGGCGGATGTTGCTTTGCTGGTGGGTCAGCAGGCCGAGGATCAGCTGCTCTTCGATCACCTGCTGCTGCAAGGCGCCCCAGTGGCCGAATCCGGCCTGCGCATCGGTTGCCCTCACGCAGGCGATGAACTGCCGGGCCCAGTCGTGCAGGGGGCCGGTGCTGATGGGTGCGGCTGTGTCAAAGACCACCGGCTCAGACAGCGGCAGCCCGGAGGCGCGCTCGGCAATACTGTGCAGCGCGTTCCGGTCAATCTGCAGCAGCAGCATCCGGCAGTCCGCCTGCCATGTCATCTGCGTTACCCGCGTCGGGTTGAGAACGGTGGCTTGGCGGATGTTCGAGCCCACCGCTGCCGCGCCGTTGGCAACCACGGCTGCGCCGCTCAGCGGCATTTGCACGAGATAGAAATCCTGCAGCTCGCCCGGGTCTATTTGCACGGCAGATCCGTAGCACAGGTAATTGAGCGACAGGCTGCGTCCCGGAACATGGTTGTGGCGGGTGCCGAAACCGAGGCTCCTGCCGGCAGGCTGCAGGCGGTGGTCGCAGAATTTCTGGGCGACGAGGCTGCGGGCCTCGTCGATGTCGCGGCTGTGGAACTGCCGCCACGCGCGCAAGGGCTCGCTCTTGTGTTCTGCTTGCTGCCGGGTCATCGGCGCAGCCTAGCACGGTTCCTCAGTCAGGCAATCATGCGGTTCCGCGCTATTTTGCGCATTCTGGATAACCCTTTTCCGGGGCTGCCCCTAGGCTTCCTATACGAGCGATAAGGGAGGAAACTATGGCTCTGGATCAGGGAATCACCAAAGCGACCGGCGGGCTGGAGGGCCTGTCCTGGAATGTCGTCGGGCACACTTATACGCCAAAGCTGCACAGCGAAAACGCGTTTGTCTGGCACGCGGCCATTCCGGACGGCACCTTTGTGCCGCCGCATGTGCACCCCACCCAGGACGAGTGGATCACCATGCTGGAGGGCACGCTGGAGGTGGAATTCGGCGGCGACGTGTACCAGGCCGGCCCGGGCGACACAGTGCGGATGCCGATGGGGGTGGCGCACGGCATCTTCAACCGCTCCGGTGCAGAGGCCACTTGCGTGTTCGGAGTGGCGCCGTCGCGCAAGCTGTTTGACCTGTTCTGCGCATTGGACGGGGTGACAGATCCGGAAGAACTGGTGCGGCTGTCCGCGCTGCATGAGGTGGATTTCCTGCCGCCGCCGTCGGAATAAGGGAGGCGGACATGGTGAAACGCAAGACGGTCGCCGTCATCGGCGGCGGGGTAAGCGGGCTGGCCGCGGCGAAGGCCTTTGCCGAAAAGGGGCATCAGGTTCTGGGCTATGAGCGCAGCCATGACTTGGGCGGCGTGTGGGAGCTTTCCCGCTCTTATCCGGGGGTGCAGACGCAATCCCCCAAAGAACTGTACTGTTATACCGACCACCCGATGCCAGAGGAGTATCCGGAATGGCCCAAGGGCCCGCAGGTGCACGCCTATCTGCATTCTTATGCGGATAAGCACGATCTGCACCGGCTGTTCCAGCTGAACGCCAACGTGCTGGAAATGGACCGGCGCCCGGACGGGCAGCCGGGCTGGCGGCTGGTGATTGAGACAGGCGGCGAGACCCGGGTGCAGGACGTGGATTTCGCAGTGGTCTGCACCGGGCAGTTCTCCGAGAAAAACATCCTGACCCACCCCGGGCAGGAAGCCTTCACCGCGCAAGGCGGGGAGGTCATGCACTCCTCGGAGTATCTGGACCCGGAGCACGCGCGCGGCAAGCGGGTTGTGGTGCTGGGCGGGTCCAAATCCGCCACCGATGTCGCGGTCAACGCGGTCCAGAACGGTGCCAAGCAGGTGCATCTGGTCTACCGGCAGAATGTCTGGCGGGTGCCGTATTTTGTCGGCGGCATCAACTTTAAGAAGCTGCTCTACATGCGGGCGCAGGAAGTGCAGTTCAACGGTTGGGGCCGCAGCTGGCTGCACAAGGCCTTCTATGGTCTGGCCAAGCCGCTGATCTGGGCCAATTTCCGCGGTCTTGAGGCGCTGTTGAAGATGCAGCTGGGGCTGAAGAAGTGGGACATGGTCCCGGATGTCCCGATCGAGAAAGACGTTTCCTGCTCGGTGCCGATCGTGACACCGGGCCTGTTTGAGGGTTTTAAGGACGGTTCAATCACTCCGCATCGCACCACATTCTCACGGTATGAAGGCGATGAAATCGTGCTGGAAAACGGTGAGAGAATCGGCGCTGACCTGGTGATTTCAGCGGTCGGCTGGAAGCTGGGTATTCCCTATCTCGCGCAGCGGCACCTGGACAAACTGATCGAGGCGGACGGCCAGTACCGGACCTACCGTCTGGCGGTGAACCCGGACCTGCCGGAAATGGGCTTTGTCGGCTTCAACTCCAGCTTCTGCACCATTCTGTCGGCGGAGATGGTGGCAAACTGGCTGGTCCGCTATGCCGATGGCCAGCTGGCGCGTCAGCCTTCGCGGGCGGAGATGGAGGAGAACATCCAGATGATGCTCGACTGGCGCCGCAAGGAGCGTCCGGCGGCGCAAATCTATGGCGGGCTGTGCTCGGCGCCTTTCCACTTCAAGCACTTCGATGAGCTGCTGATGGATATGGGGGCGACGCAATGGAAGCGGCCGAACCCTCTTGTGGAGCAATTCGCGCCGCCGGATGCCAGCGCCTACGGCCGTTTCCTGGCAACGGCACCGCAATATCAGGCGGCCTGAAGCCTGCCCATGCGCCTGCCGGAAACGGCGGGCGCTCATGTTTCAACAGCACACATTGGGCGCGCTGCTGCATGCAAATTTTCGAGTAAGGGGGGATGGTGCCCAGGAGAGGACTCGAACCTCCACGTCCATACGGACACTAGCACCTGAAGCTAGCGCGTCTACCAATTCCGCCACCTGGGCAGGTGTCGTGAAACCGGCGTATAAGCGGAGTCGCAAGGGGCGTCAAACGGAAATAGCACGCCGGAATCCAGGTTTGCCGGGATTTTCAGCCGCACCTGCAAAGGTCGCCGATGGCGCTGGCAGAGTGGCAATTTCGCTTGCCTGCAACACGGCCCGGCATTATGAAACCAGCGGCGCCGGTGTAGCTCAGCTGGTAGAGCACGTCATTCGTAATGATGGGGTCGTAGGTTCGAGTCCTATCACCGGCACCAGTTTCCTCCGCAGTCTTGTGAATGATCGCTGGTGCGTGCCGCCAGCCAACGGCAGTTGCAGCGCGCGTCCCCCGCTCCCCTGCCTGCGGCCGTCCGGGGAGGCTGTTTGCTTATGCCGCACCCGCTGGCAGGGCCGGATTGAGCTGCCGGGGATGGTATGCCCCTGCCCGGTTTGCCATAATGCCCGGCGGGTGGTCCGGCGCCTTGCGAAACAACACCCTGCGGCCGGGTTCCGGATCCCGGCGGTTCAGACAGGCCCCTGGAGCAGACTGATGACCCAGCAAACCGTTCTTGTCACCGGGTCCTCCGGCTTCATCGGCTACCACCTGTGCCGGCGCCTGCTGGAGGACGGGTTCCGTGTCGTTGGCATCGACAACCTGTCGGATTACTACAGCGTGCAGCTGAAACGGGACCGGCAGGCGATGCTGGAACAGTACCCGGACTTCAGCGTCATCACCCGCAGCATCGAGGATCCCGGCGTCGTCCTGGAGGTCTTTGAGGCGCACAAGCCGGACTATGTGGTCCACCTCGCCGCGCAGGCCGGGGTGCGCTATTCGATCGAGAATCCCCGCTCTTATCTGGAAAGCAACATCACCGGCACCTTCGAGATCCTGGAAGCCGCCCGCGCCCATCCGCCCCGGCACATGCTGCTGGCCTCCACCTCCTCGGCGTTCGGGGCCAATACCGAGATGCCCTACAGGGAGACCCAGAAGGCCGATCACCAGATGTCCTTCTATGCCGCCTCCAAAAAGGCGACCGAGAACATGGCGCATTCCTATGCGCATCTGTTTGATCTGCCAGTCACCATGTTCCGCTTCTTCACGGTCTACGGCCCGTGGGGGCGGCCTGATATGGCGCTGTTCAAATTCACCAGAGCGATTCTCGCGGGGCAGCCGATCGACGTCTACAATTATGGCGGCATGCAGCGCGACTTCACCTATATCACCGATCTGGTGGAGGCCGTCCGGCTGCTGATGGACGCGGTGCCGGAACGCCCGGCGGACGGGGCGGTGCCAGAGGGCGACAGCCTGTCGCCGGTGGCGCCGCACCGGGTGATCAACATCGGAAATTCCGAGCCGGTGCAGCTGAACGATTTTATCGCCGCGGTGGAGGCCGCCACCGGCCGCACCGCGGAGCGCAACCTGATGCCGATGCAGGCGGGCGATGTGCCCGCCACATGGGCCGATGCCTCGCTGCTGCGGCGGCTGACGGGCTATACCCCCCAAACCGGAGTGGCCGAGGGTGTAGCGCAGTTTGTTGAGTGGTACCGGGCGTATTACCCGGAGGCCCCGGACAGCCAGTGAGCCGAGCGGCGCAGCCGGGACCGTCCCGGGCCGGGGTGAGCCTCTTGAACCTGCGGCTGCCTGAATTATGAAGGAGCGGCTGTGACTGCACAGGGCAGGGTCTGCGCCACCCTGTTGCCAAACCGCGCGTCCGGGGAGTGATCATGAGGCAAGAACTGATCTTGCGGCCTGCATCCATGCGTCTGGCTGTTTTTCTGTTGGTGGCAGTGGCCGAGGCCGCGGCCATTCGCCTGCTGACCTATGATGCGGACCAGTTCTTCTGCGGGAATGTGTCCGCATATACTCTCTGCCGGGGGCTGCGGACGCTTCCTCTGAGCGTTTTCTTCATGTGTGCTGCCGTTGTTCTGATGACAGTGGCCCGCCCCCGTCTTTGGCACAGCTATGCGCATCTGGCGGCCGCGGCGCCGTCCCGCCGCCTGGTTCCGGCCGGGCTGCATCTGCTGGGGCTGGTGCTGGTGCTGGTGCCGCTCTGGCGGCTTCCGCTGGCTCAGCTGGAGGCGCAGTTCAGCCAGGCGGCGCCGCTGTTCCTGGCCGGCGGCGCGCTTGCGCTTCTGGGCGCTGCGCTCTGGCTGTTGCCGTTGCGCGCCTGGAAGCAGTGGTTGCTGGGCAATGGCGCCTTCCTGCCGCTGGTGGCAGCCGGATTTTTCCTTCTCCCGCTTGTGGTTGAGGCGACCGGATGGCTGTGGGGCGAGAACCGCGCGTTGACCCGGCTGACGTTCCAGGCCGCGAGCGGGGTGTTTGCCTTGACCGGCACCGAGCTGTTCACCCTCCCGGGGGAGCGGATTATCGGCCTCAACGACTTTTCGGTCCGCATTGCCTCGGGCTGTTCCGGTGCCGAAGGCGTGGCCCTGGTGGCGGTGTTCATGGCGCTCTATGCGCTGCTGGCGCGCCGGACACTGCGGATGGGCCCCTACTGGGCGCTGCTGTTCCCGGTTGCGGTCTGCCTGAGCTGGATCCTGAACATCCTGCGGATTTCGGCGCTGATCTGGCTGGGTGCAAATGTCTCGCCGAAACTGGCGGTGGACGGGTTTCACTCCTATGCGGGCTGGCTGATGTTTTCGCTGCTGGCCTTTGCGGTTCTGGCCATCGTCCACAACATGGCCTTTTTCCACACCGGGGCAGCAAAGCCTGGCGCCCGCCCCGGCCTGCCCCTGAGGGCGGATCCGCTGTTTGCCAGAATCGTTCCGTTCATCCTTTTCATGATGAGCGGCACCATCACGCCGCTGCTTTGGGAAAATCCTGCCGATGGCTACCCGCTGAGGGTGGCGTTCATGCTGCTGGGGCTGGCGCTGTTCTGGCCTGCGCTGAGGGCTATCGACTGGCGCGCCGGGCCGGCCGACTGGCTGACCGGCTGCGCGGTGGCGGCAATGTGGCTGCTGCTGGCCCCGGACACCACCGCCAGCGCGGCGCAGGCGCCGGATCCGTTCTGGATCCTGTGCCGCCTGCTGGGCACGGTGCTGCTGGTGCCGGTCATCGAAGAGCTGTTCTTCCGCGCCTATGTGCTGGAGCGTGCCGCCGGCACTTCCGCCGCAGCACCCTGGCGCGTCCTGGCCGGGCTGGCGGTCAGCAGCCTGCTGTTTGCGGCGCTGCACGACCGCTGGCTGGCCGGGGCAGCGGCGGGCGTTGCGTTCGGGCTATTGTACCTGCGGACCCGCCGCCCCGGCGGCGCCGTGCAGGCGCATATGCTGGCCAACGCCATCATCGCTGCCGTGGCCATCGCCACCATGAATTATGATCTGATCTGATCTCATCCCGCCTGGCGGCACGCCGCAGGACAGGGCGAGAACTACTAAAATTTGCCTAACATGCGGGCTAAAGTGTTGATAATGTACTAATTTTTGCCACATCTCCACCCCGGCCAGCGCGCAGGGGTTTTCTATCCAGTCTCCAACGCCCGTTTCTTTGCATTGGAGATCTGATCATGCTGGCACTGAATATCGCATCTTCTGCTGCTGCCCTGCCGGGGCGCGCCCGTTCCGTCTTCCGCAAGACCGCCAATGCCGCCGTTGCCGCATGTCTGGCACTTGCGGTGCTGCAGCCGCAGGCAGCAGCCGCCCAGCAAACCTATGTCGTGGGCAGCGACCGTGGCGGTTATCTGCACGACCGGCTGATCGAACTGAAAAACCTCAAGCGCAGCGGCACCCGGGTCGAGATCCGCGGCCGGGTCTGCTATTCCACCTGCACGATGTTCCTCGGCCTGCCGGGGGCCTGCGTTGATCCGAACACCACCTTCGGCTTCCACGGTCCGTCGCGCAGCGGCCGCCGCCTGGCGCAGGAAAAGTTCGATTATTTCAGCCGGGTGATGGCGGACTTCTACCCGGAGCCGCTGAAGGTCTGGTTCATGGCGGAAGGCCGCAACCGGATTTCCGGCATCTACAAGATCAAGGGCAGCGAAATCATCCGCATGGGTGTGAAAGCCTGCCGCAGCGCCTGAGCAGGCCAGCTTGCCCCGGTGCGGGCTGGCGGGTATCACGGAGGTGACCGCAGTGAACCCCGGCGCGTTGCCGCACGCCGGGGTTCACTGCGCCAAACAGGCTACCGGGAGATTTGCCTATCGTGCTGTCATCCATGCTCCGCAAGTTCGCAAAAGGCGCCGCCTTTGCGGATCCCGCGCCTGAGGTGCCGCTCTGCGTGATCGGCGATGTGCATGGCTGCCTGCCGCTGCTGGAGCAGATGCTGGCCCAGGTGCCGCGGGATCACCAAGTCGTCCTGGCCGGGGATTACGTCGACCGGGGCGAGCAGAGCGCCGGACTGCTGCGCTTTCTCAGCGCCCGCCCGGATCTGACCTGCCTGATGGGCAATCATGAGGATATGCTGCTGCGCTTCCTGCAGAACCCCGCCCGCGACGGCGGCCGCTGGATCAGGAACGGCGGGCTGCAGACGCTGGCATCCTTCGGCATCTGCGGCGCCCGCCCGCAGATGAGCGCAGATGAGCTGCGCAGCTGCCGCGACCGCCTGCAGGCGGCGATGGGGGAGGATCTGATTGCCTGGATTGCCGGTCTGGAGACCTCTCTGCTGTCCGGCACTGTGCTGGTGGCCCACGCCGGGGCGGATCCCGGCACGGCCGCAGACGCGCAGCAGGACGGCACGCTGCTGTGGGGGCACCGGGAGTTCTTCCGCACCCCGCGCCGGGACGGGGTCTGGGTCGTGCATGGCCATACCATCGTCAGCACGCCCGCGGCGGAGCGGGGCCGGATTGCCGTCGATACCGGCGCCTATGCCACCGGAACCCTGTCTGCTGTCTGCCTTGATGGCAGCGCGCCGCGGTTCCTGAGCGTGCCTGCGCAGCCCGCCTGACGTCAGGTCATCGGTGCAGACCGGATACAGCCGTGCGGGAATAACGCACCTGTCCCACGCTTCAAGTTGAGCGGTGGTTAAGAAGGTGTTAAGTGCCTTCGATGGGGGAGTTTAACAGTTACCTTTTGAGGCCCAGCAGATGAAAAATCTTTTTACCGCCCTTAGCACCGCTTTCATTGTCAACTGCATGACCCTGTCCGCCGCTTTAGCGAAGCCTGGCAAAGGCAATGGCAACGGGCATGGAGTCGGCAACGGCAACGGCGGCAACGGGAACGGCAATGCGTGGGGCGTGCCGGAAATCGACGCCAGCGCGGGTCTGCTGACGCTAGCGGCGGTTGGCGCTGCATTGGCCCTGGCCTGGGAAGTGAACCGCCGCCGCGCCTGATTCGGAACGGGCCCCTTCAGCGGGGTAAATCCATTTCCGCCAAGGCTGATCAGGCGTCTGCGGCAATCGCCGCAGCAGCTTCTCGCCGCAAAGCCCCCGCCCCACCGTACTCTGCACAGGTTCCGTCCCAAGCGCCTCGGCGTTCGGCGGGCCTGTGGTTTTGCGGCGTGTCGGGCGTTAGCGCCCAGGGGGCACACGATCTGAATTCGTGCTGACAGGCTGCGCGCCGAAGGGCGACGCCGGGCTGTCGCCTGCAGGCTTCATCTTTCCTTTAGGCTCTGGCAGCCAAAAGAGCTGTATCGGGCCTCAGGCCACCGGCGCCGGAAACCAGCATTCCGGCAGAATCAAGGCCCGTCATCCCCTCAGAATTGAACCGGGCCACCCAGGTCTTGCTCCCAGGACACAATGGTTAACCAAGTCTCAAAAGTGTAGAAAATACTACTTAAGTTTGTCGTAACTTGAGTGTAATGAGCCCGTACCTATCCCTTTTGGCAGGTGGGTTTTGGTTAAGACGTTTGAATTTCGGAGTGTTAGACGATGCAGGATTTTGCACTGACCGCGTACTCCATCGATGGATCTGTTGAATATCAGGTGCCTGGCTATTCTTCGCCGGGCTATTACTCCAGATCGGGTAAGCGGATTTTTGATATACTATTTGCTCTTTTGCTGTTGCCTGTCCTTGTTCCTGTCATCCTGATTTTGTGGGGTGTTGTGCGCTTGGATGGCGGACCGGGATTTTTCGGGCATACCCGTGTGGGCCAGAACGGCAAGCCGTTCAAATGCTGGAAGGTCCGCAGCATGGTGGTCGATGCCGAATCACGGCTTCAGACCCATCTGGACAGCAACCCCGAGGCTGCTGCTGAATGGGAGCGTGACCACAAGCTGACCAGCGACCCGCGCGTCAACCGGCTTGGCCGGATCCTGCGCAGGACCAGCCTGGATGAACTGCCGCAGATCTGGAACGTGCTGAAGGGCGAGATGAGCTTTGTCGGCCCGCGCCCCATTGTCACCAAGGAGCTGCCGAAATACGGCAGGAGCGTGCCGGCGTATCTGGCCCAAAAGCCTGGAATCACCGGGCTTTGGCAGATCTCCGGCCGCAATGACATCAGCTATGATGAGCGGGTGGCGCTGGATGTGGCCTATCTGTCCTGCCGCGGTTTCTTCAAGGATCTGACAATCATCCTCCGCACAGGTGCAGCAGTGCTGGGCAGAACCGGCCGCTGAGTCCGGCACCGGTCCGCAGGACTTTCTTCTTAAAGCCCCCGCGTGTATGCGGGGGATGATGCGCGTGTGCGGCGCGCATCATCAGTACGGTACTTGGGTATTCATGAAACAGACGCCTTTGAGTGAAGCTTCCTTCCCTGTGCAGCGCCCTGCGCCCTCTGAAACGCCGGACGACGATGTCATAGACCTTGGCGCCTTGTTCGCCACCCTGTGGCGCGGCAAGTGGATCATGCTGCTGGCGACCGCGGCGGCCATCTTCCTGGGCGGGATATACGCCTTTGTCGCAGCGGTGCCGCAGTACACCTCCAGCGCCGTGGTGATGCTGGAGACCAAGCAGGAAAGCGTGGTTGATCTGCAAAGCGTCGTCAGCGGCCTGTCGGGCGACTACGCCGAGGTCAATTCCGAGCTGGAGGTGCTGCAATCGCGCGGGCTGATGAGCAAGGTCGCCGACAAGCTCAGCCTGATGGACGATCCGGAATTCAACGGAACCCTGGTTGAACCTTCTGCGCTGGGCGCGCTGATCTGGACGGTGAAATCGCAGATCAAATCGCTGCTGGGCCTGCAGAAGCCGACGGAAGAGATGCCGGAGGAGCTGGTCGAACAGCTGATCCGGGACAGTGTGGTTTCGACCCTGCTGAACAAGATTTCGGTGCGCAATGTTCCCAATACGCTGGTGTTCGAGGTCACTGCGGAGACGGAATCCGCCCGCAAATCGGCGTTGATTGCCGACACCATTGTGGATCTCTACATCCTCAACCAGATCGAAGTGAAATTCGACGCCACCGAGCAGGCGACAACCTGGCTGACCGGCCGTGTGGCCGAGCTTAAGACGGAGCTGGAAACCGCCGAGGCCAAGGCCAATGAATTCAATGCGGGCACCGCCCTGGTCTCGCCGGAGGCGCTGCAGGCGCAAGAGGTGCAGCTGAAGGATCTGCGCGAGCGTATTGCCCTGGCCAGAGCCGCGGAGGAAACCGCGCAGGTGCGCTACAGCGAGCTGCGCGCGGCGGAAACCCGGGAGAAGCGGGCGGAAGTCAGCCAGGACCGGCAGCTGCAGCGATTGCTGGCGCAGGCGGACACCGCCGCGGGCAGGGCCGCGTTTGACACCGCCTTCCAGCGGCTTCTGGCCCGCGCCGCGCTGGATGCCCGCCGCGCAACGCAGCAGCTGCAGACGCTGGTGCAGTCGGAGGCGGAACTGTCCAGGCAAACCGCGCGGCAGAGCGAAGACCTGATCACCCTGCAGCAGCTCACCCGCGAGGCAGAAGCTGTGCGGCTGCTCTATGAGTATTTCCTGACCCGTCTCAAGGAGACCTCGGCCCAGGAGGGCATCCAGAAAGCGGACAGCCGCCTCTTGTCGCGGGCGGTGATTCCGCTGCGCCCCTCCGCGCCCAAAAAATCGCTGATCCTTGCGATGAGCGGGATTTTGGGGCTGATGGCGGGCGCCGGCATCGTGCTGCTGATGGAAGCACGGCGCCGGGGCATCCGCTCCGCTCAGGAGCTGGAGCGCAAGACCGGCTACAGCGTGCTGGGGCAGATCCCGGTGTTCCCGGCCAGCGGCCGCCGCAAGGTGCTGGAATACCTGGCCGAGAAACCGTCTTCCGCCACCGCGGAGGCGGTGCGCAACCTGCGCACCTCGCTGATGCTGTCCAATGTGGATCATCCGCCGCAGGTCGTGGTCCTGACCTCCTCCCTGCCGGGGGAAGGCAAAACCACCAATTCGCTGGCGCTGGCGCAGAACTTCGTTGGCATCGGCAAGAAGGTGCTGCTGGTCGAGGGCGACATCCGGCGCCGGACGATGACGGCCCAGCTCAGCAATGTGCCGCCGCAGGGCATTGTCTCGGTGCTGGCAGGGGATATCGCGGCTGACCAAGCCATCTTCCAGGATCCGCTCTTGGGTTGTGACATCCTGGCGGGGGAAAAGACCTCGGCCAACGCCGCCGATCTTTTTGCGTCGGAGCGGTTCCGCGACTTCCTGAACGAGATGCGGCAGCGCTATGACGTCATTCTGATCGACACGCCGCCGGTGCTGATTGTGTCTGACGCCCGGCTGATCGCCCGCAATGCGGACGCGGTGCTGCTGACCGTGAAATGGGACGACACCGCCGAACAGGATGTGGCGGAGGCCCTGCGGCTGTTCCATACCGACAACCAGCGCCTGACCGGGATGATCCTGGGCCAGATCAACACCCGCCGGATGAGGCAGTATGGCTACAGCTACGGCGACTATGGCTCAAAATACTACGCCAACTGACGCATTGAAGCCGGAGAAGACGGCTTGAAAAGGAACGGCGCGCCTCGCAGGGGGCGCGCCGATCTCTTTTGCAGACTGCGGGCCGCAGTTGCGGGTGCTTCAGTTCGTGCTGACGGTGCTTGTGGTGGACGGGGTCGCGCCGCCGCCTGCTGCGGCTGCAAGTCCGGCGGCAGCGGCTGCCGCTCCAAGCGCCGGTGCCACCAGCGGCACAAAGCCGGTGACGCCTTCCGCCTCTGCTGCGGAGGCAGCGTCTGCCAGCGCTGCGAGACACTCGTCATCGTCGGTGTTCTGGGTGTCTTCGCAATCGTCCTTAGCGGTTGCGGGGCTGACACTCTGGGCGGCAGCACCGGTTGCGGACAGGGCCAGGGCCAAAAGGGTAATCCGGATCATCGTCAATCTCCTAAACCTATTCGCCGCCAAGCTATCATGCTCTGCCGGCGCTGCAAATGCTGCACTGCTGCAAAGCCGCTTTTGTGTGTCCAAAATGGTGTTTTTCCGCCGCCGTCCGGCGGCAAAACCAATGGCGGAAACCGCAGAAGCCGCGCAACCGCCGGTTTTGCTCCGGCAAGGGTTGCACTGGCGTCCGAAACAGGGAAAGAGACAGGCAGATTCGCCACAGCAGAAAGACATTTCCGGCCTTTTCTCCAGCCTGCGGGACAGTCCGCCGAAAAACGGATAAAGGGGCGGCAGGCCAGCAGTACATTCTTAGACGGTATGACAAACGTGATTTTCCAGGGACGGCAATTGCTTTCGGCAGCACTCATGGCGGCCGCCCCGGCACTCGCCCCTTCACTGGCTCAGGCGCAAAGCACTTCAGTCTACGGCACGCCGGGGTTGATCGAAACGCCTACGGCTGAAATGTATCCCGACGGCACCCTGGCCTTTACCAGCGGTGTGCTGGATCAGACCCTGCGGGCCACGATGACCTTTCAGATGCTGCCCTGGGTGCATGGCAGCTTCCGCTATGCGGTGATCGAGGGCTTCGACGGGGAGATCGGCGACCGTTTCGACCGCAGCTTCGACCTGCACTTCCAGCTGCGCGAGGAAGGCCGGACGTCCCCGGCCCTGGCATTGGGCCTGCGCGACTTCGGCGGCACCGGCATCTATGCCTCGGAATATCTGGTTGCCACCAAGACCATCCGGGACCGGCTGAAACTGTCCGGCGGCATCGGCTGGGGGCGGCTGGCCGGACGCGGCAGTTTCTCCAACCCGCTGGGTCTGCTCAGCAGCCGGTTCGACACCCGCAGCGATCCTCGTGCGGGCAACATCACCGAAACGGGGCGGCTGGATTTCGGCAATTGGTTCCGGGGCGAAGCGGCGCTGTTCGGCGGCGCCAGCTGGGCCTACAGCGACCGCTTGATCCTGCTCGCGGAATACTCCCCGGACCTTTATACCAAAGAGCGGGACCGCATCGGTTTCGAGGTCAGCTCGCCGTTCAACTTGGGCGCCCAGTACCGTTTGAAGAACGGGGCGCAGGTGACCGCGGCCTTCATGTACGGCACCACCCTGGGGCTCAACTACAGCTATTTCATCGACCCGCGGCAAAGCGTGGCGCCGGGCGGGCAGGGCGCCTCGCCGCCGCCGCTGCAGCCGATCGACCGGGTGGCGCTGGCCAGCTGGAACCTGCCTGATACCGCGGCACCGGGCCGCCGGCAGCAGGTCCTGACGCGCAGCCTGGAGCTGGAAGGGCTGCGGCTGGTCTATCTGGAGGACGCGGGCGGCACGCTGCGGATCGGGGTGGAAAACGGCACCTACGGCCAGGCGGCGCAGGCTGTCGGGCGGGCGGCGCGGGTGCTGGCCAATACCCAGCCTGCGCGGGTGCAAAGCTTTGATATCGCGCTCATGTCGAACGGCGTGCCGCTCAGTTCCGTGCGCATCGCCCGCCAGGATCTCTATGAGCTGGAGCATGATCCCGACGGGGCCTGGCGCAGCTTTGCCCGGGCCGAGGTATCCGACAGCCTGACGCTGTTCAGGGGCGGCTTCACCGATGCGGCCTATCCGAATTTCAGCTACCGGTTCGGCCCCTATCTGCAGGCTTCGTTCTTCGACCCGGATGCGCCGCTGCGCTATGAAATCGGCGCCCAGATGGGGCTGGATTACACCGCCGCCCCGGGGTTCACCCTGTCTGCCGGACTGCGCCAGCCGGCCGCCGGCAACCTCGATGACAGCCAGCGGCAGTCGAATTCGGTGATCCAGCGAGTGCGGTCCGACTGGGGGATTTACGCCCGGGAATCCGACCTGCGCGTCGAGCATCTGACCGCCGAATACATCTGGCGTCCCGGCGCCGATCTTTATGCCCGCACCACGGCGGGTTATCTGGAGACCATGTACGGCGGCGTCTCGGGCGAAGTGCTGTGGTTCCCGGCGGACAGCCGGCTGGCGCTGGGCGCAGAGGTGAATTACGTCAAGCAGCGCGATTTTGACGTGCTGTTCGGGTTCCAGGACTACTCGGTCGCGACCGGCCATGTCTCCGCCTATTACGATTTGCCCGGCGAATACCACGCGCAGGTGGACGCAGGCCGATATCTGGCCGGCGACTACGGGGCCACCGTCACGCTCGACCGCGAATTTGCCAATGGCTTCAAGGTCGGCGCCTTCTTTACCCTGACCACGGTCAGCTTCGACGATTTCGGCGAAGGCTCGTTTGACAAGGGGATCCGGCTGGAAATTCCGGTGTCCTGGCTGACCGGCCGCCCGTCGCGCGACCGGCTGGCGCAGGTGATCCGCCCGGTGCTGCGCGATGGCGGCGCCCGGCTTAATGTGCGCAACCGGCTGTATGGCGTGACCCGCGAGGCGCGCGCCCAGCAGCTGGCCAAGGGATGGGGGAGGTTCCTGCGATGAGGCTGTTCCGCACTGCCCTGATCTGCCTGCTGCTCGCGTCCTGCGGCGACGCCAGGGACGAACTCGACCTGCTGCGCGGCGCGCTGCAGCCCGATGCGCCCCGGTTCCATCCGCGCGCCAATGCGCTGGCGTCTGTGCGCCCGATCCCGCCGCGGCTGGAGGTGAGCTTTCCCAGCCGCGACCTGAGCGGCGTCATGCTGCTGGAGACCGAGCGGGCAGGGGTGCAGACCTGGCTGACCGCCGATGGCGCCACGATCACGCTGGAGAAGGGGTTTCTCACCTCCGCCAAGGGGTTCGGCTCTGGTCTGGCGGCCTCGGATGTGCGGCAAAGCGCGGCGCTGGTGCTGGCCCGGCAGGAGGGCACGGCGGAGCGGTTCCACAGTTTCCTGAACGGCAACGACCAGATCGAACTGCACGCCTACAAATGCGTTGTGACGCGCCTGGGGCCGGAGAGCATTTTTCTGCGCGGCCTGCCGGTTGCCGCTCAAAAGCTGGAAGAACGCTGCCACGGGGTAGCGGAAAGCTTCACGAATACCTATTGGGTGCGGCAGGGAGTCCCCGAGGTTTTGCAATCCTCGCAGTGGACCGGCAGCTTCCTTGGCAACCTCTTTATGAAGACGGTGCCGGATGAGATTTGATTGTAAGTTGATTGGAGGACGCACCGTGCGCCGCATTTCCGTTGCCCTCAGCGCTCTGGCTCTGGCAGGACTGATGTCCGGCTGCTCAACCGTCTACCGCAGCCCTGCCGTGAAGGCAGGCGTGTCGGACGCGGGCAAGGTCCGGGTGGTGGCCGTGACCCCGGAAACCGTGCTGGTCGCCAACCGCGCCGCCTATCAGCCCAAGACCCTGCCTGCCGTCTTCCAGATCTCCGCAGGCTCGGGTGCCGGGGCCAGCCCGCGCGGCCTGGGCCGGCTGCCCGACGCGCCCTCCACCCAGGACGGCAGCCGCCAGGGGCTGCGGCTGGATCCGCCGCCCGCTGTGGACCCCGGCCCCTATACCATCGGCACCGGCGATGTGGTGGTGCTGTCCACCCCGTCGACGCAAGGCACCGTGGCAGAACTGTCCGGGCTGCTGGCGGCGCAGAACAGCCGCAACGGCTACACCGTGCAGGATGACGGCTCGATCAACATCCCGGACGTGGGCCGCGTGCGCATCGCGGGCCTCACCGTGGACGAGGCCGAAGCGCTCCTGTTCCAGCGCCTGGTGGAAAGCCAGATCGACCCGACCTTCAGCCTTGAGATTTCCGAATTCAATTCCCGCCGGGTCTCGATCGGCGGCGCCGTGGGCCAGCCCGGCGTTTACCCCATCACCCTGACGCCGCTCGCCCTGGGCGAGGCGCTGGCGGCGGCGGGGTCGGTCTCGGTGGCGGATATCGACACCAGCTCGGTCCGGATCTACCGCGATGGCACCATGTACCAGATCCCGCTGGAGGATCTCTATGCCCGCTCCGAACTGCAGCGTCTCAAGCTGCTGGCGGATGACTCGGTGTTTGTGGACACCGATTACGACCTTGGCCGCGCCGAGCGTTATTTCGCGCAGCAGATCCAGCTGCAGCAGACCACCCTGGCGGGCCGCCGTGCTGCGATTGACGAGCTGACCGCCGCCCTCACCCTGCGCCGCGCCGACCTTGATGAGCAGCGCGAGAACTTCTCCCAGGCGCTGGAGCTGGACGCGGTGGACCGGGATTACGTCTATCTGAGCGGCGAGGTCCGCACCCAGGGCCGCTACACGCTGCCGTTCGGCCGTAAGGCGACGCTGGCGGATGCGCTGTTCGACACCGGCGGCGGCATCGCCAAGGAGACCGGCGACGCGTCGCAGGTCTACGTGCTGCGCGCCTCCGACGACATTCGCGAGTTCGGCGCCGTCACCGCCTGGCATCTGGACGTGCGCAATGCCGCGCATCTGCCGCTCGCTGCCCGTTTCGAGCTGCGCCCCGATGACATCGTGTTTGTGGCCGAAAACCCTGTCACCCGCTGGGGCCGCACCATCGACCAGATCACACCGTCTCTGATCACGGCTCCGATCAATGCGGTGGCGGACTGATCCGCGGACTTTCCGGACCTGAGAGCCGTACGCTGCAGGCCTCCTGTCCGGAGGAATGCATATTTTTTGCGAACGCAGTTTGATAAAGAGTTTTTTCACGATGAAGCTATTGCACCGGCTCAAAGGCAACAAGACGCTCCTGCGCCTGCTTGGCGGCGGCGCAGTCGCGGTCCTGATCAAAGGGTCAGCCGCCGCGGCGTCACTGGCAATGTTCACCGCATTGGCCTGGGTCACCGACACGGAGAGCTTCGGGGTCATCGGGTTCTGCTTCTCCCTGGCAACGCTGCTCGCGGTTGCCGGGTCTTTGGGGCAGCGCATGATGTCCCTGAAGGACGCCGCCATCGCCCATGAAAATGCGGATGGACGGCAGCTCGCTCTGATCGGGAAATCCAGCCTGCTGATTGTCGTTCTCGGCACCCTGGCCTGCGCGCTGTTGCTGGTTCCGGCCAGGGCCTTCGGCCTGCTTCAGCTGGATGCGCAGGTGTTTGCGGCCATGGCTGTCCTGGCAGCCGCCCTGGCATTCGCCGAGAACGCCGTTCATTTCTTCCGCGGATACCGGACGATTGCGTTTTCCCTGCTGCCCCGGGATATCTTCTGGAGGCTGGCAATTCTGGCGGTTTGCCTGGGCCTCTGGGGCTTTTCGCTCAGCCTGTCTGCGGCAGCTGCGGTGTGGCTTTTAGGCCTGCCGTTGATTGCCCTGATCCTGCTTCAGGCCGGAAGCGATCCCTATCTGCGCAGGCCCATAGCCCTGCGTGAGGTTTTCGCGGCCGCGGCTGCACGGGTGCGGACGGGGTTGCCGCTTTGGGGCACGTCGCTGATCCAGACGGTTGGCGGGCCGGTGCTGGCGCCGGTCATTCTGGGCGTGGTGCTCTCGCCTGATGAGGTCGGCCCCTTCTTCGCGGCCTTCCGGATCGCGCTAGTCCTTGACCTCTTCACCCTCGCATCCGCCATGGTCGTGGCACCGCTGGTTGCCCGCGGGCATGCCAACGGGAATTTCGCCGAAACACAGGCCATGCTGAGGTATTCTGTCCTCCTCGTCAGCCTGGCCACACTGGTCAGCTTTCTGATCATCGTGTTCCATGGCGACTGGCTGCTTGCCCTGATGAACCCGGACTTTGCAACCGCGGCCCCCGCCCTGACCGTTCTGGGGGCCGGCTTCCTCATTTCCGTCTGCTGCGGCCCGGTGCCCAACATCCTGGAACTGGCCGGCCAGGAAAAAATTCTCCTGCGGCGGCTGGTCTGGTTCAACTGCATCTGCCTTGCCGCCCTGGTCCCGGCCACCGAACATTTTGGCATGACCGGCGCGGCAGTCTGCACCGCAGGGTTGCGTGCGGTCACGCATATCACCCTTTTATTTACCGTCAAAAAGCGGGTCGGCATCGACCCTTCCATTTTCTCATTGTGGAGCAAAGCCGCATGAGCACCCCGAATTTCTTCCTGATTGGCGCCCCCAAATGCGGCACCACCGCAATTGCCGAATACTTGGCGGAACGCGAAGATGTCTTCTTCTCCAAACCCAAGGAACCGCTGTTCTGGTGCAGCGATCTGGGGATTGAGCCGCACGCGCTGCGCCCGGAAACGCAGGCAGAGTATGACGCCCTGTTTGCCGCTGCCGACCCGGCACGGCACAGGATCATCGGCGAGGGGACAACCTCTTATTTGCGCTCAGCGCAGGCGGTCAGCACCTGCGCCAGCCGCTACCCCGAAGCCAAGTTCGTGGCGATCCTGAGAAACCCGGCTGATGTGGCCCACGCCTTCCATATGGAGCAGCTCTACACCGGCCTCGAAACCGAACAGGACTTTGCCGCCGCCTGGCAGGATCAGCCGCGGCGCGAGGCGGAGTGGGACGCGGCCAAGGACGGGCGCCCGGACAGCCTGCTCTACCGGCGGATCGCGGCGTTTTCCCCGCAGATCGAACGCTTCTTTGAGCTGGTGCCCGCGCCCCGGCGCAAGGTGATCATCTATGACGATTTCCGCGATGACCCGCGGGCGGTCTGGCTGGACCTGCTGTCCTTCCTTGGCCTGCCGGACGACGGGCGCACGGATTTTTCGCCCCGCAATGCCGCCCACGCCCAGCGGTTTCCCCGGCTGTCGCACTTCCTGCTGGCCCCCCCGGGGCCGCTGGCCCCGGCGGTCAGGACCCTGCGCCTGGCGCTTCTGGCGCGCGACAGCAAGCTGGTTGCCGCGCTCAAGGGCTTCCTGAACGTGAAACGCCCCCGGCCCCGGCTGGACGATGCGCTGCGGGCGGAAGTGACCGCCTGGTTCCGCCCCGGCGTGGAGCGCCTGGAAACCCTGCTGCAGCGGGACCTGTCCGCCTGGAAAGGAGAGGGGGGATGAAGGTCCTGTTTCTCACCGTTCGGGCCGATCTCGGCGGCGGGCCGGAGCACCTGTACCAGCTTCTCAAGCACCGCCCACAGGGGATCGGGGCTTATGTGGCCTGCCCGGATGACAAGCCCTACCACGACCGTTATCGCGCGCTGCTGGGGCCTGACAGAATCGTCCCGCTGCCGCACCGCGCGTTCTCGCTGGGTTCGCTGGCCGCAACCGCAAGGTTCATACGGCGCGAAGGAATCGACGTGCTGCACTCCCATGGCAAGGGCGCCGGGCTTTATGCCCGCATGCTGGGACTGTGGACCGGGCGCCCTGTGGTGCATACGTTCCACGGGCTTCACACCGGTGAATACAGCCCGCTGAAGAAAGCCTTGTACCTCCGTCTTGAGCAGCTCCTGGGCTGGGGCACGCAAAAGGCCATCTGCGTGTCGGAAGGCGAGGCCAGGCTCATCCGGGAGGCTGGGGTCATCCGCGCTGACAAGCTGGCGGTGATCCCCAACGGCATCGAAATCCCCGAAACGGTAACGCGGCCGCAATGGGATGGCGGGAAGCTCCGGCTGCTGGCAGTCAGCAGGTATGACCATCAGAAGAACCCGGATCTGCTCATCGACATCGCCAAGGCGCTCAGCGGCAGCCTCCGGTTCCACCTGGATGTGATCGGTACCGGAGAGCGCTTGCCGCAGATCCAGCAGCGCCTCAACGATGAGGGCTTGGCGCAGCATGTCACGCTGCACGGCGGCGTCGCCAATCCCCGGGACTACTTCCGGCGGACCCACGTCTTTGTGTCGACCTCACGCTGGGAGGGCATGCCGCTGGCGGTTCTGGAAGCCATGTCCGAAGCGCTTTGCGTTCTGGCCACCGATGTGGTCGGCAACGCCGACGTGATCCGGGACGGGGAGACCGGGCGCCTGTTCCGGACCTCGGACGAGGCCGTCCGGATGCTGCAGGGGCTGACCGTGGAGGACTGCGCGCGTCTGAGCGCCGCCGCGCGCCGGGAGGCTGAGCAGACCTATTCTGCCGACGTTATGGCGGCAAAAACCTATCAGGTATACGGTGTCGCCGGATAGAGGTTCCTGGCAGTTGCTGCCCCTCTCTTGTTCCTAAGGCCCCCGGACTGGGTCTGAAGAAGATAGTGGGCGGTGATAAACAACCATGCAAACGGCATAGAGTACCAGATTGTACCTGTATCCACGGTAAGCCCATGCACGGCTTCGGACAAAACGACCGCAAAAAACACGACGCCGCGGCGGTTTTTCAGCGCGGACGCCGCAGATATTGCGATCAGCCAGATCCAAAGCAGGATATTGACAGCCCCGGCGAGCAGTCCGAATTCAACAAGGATCGTTAAATAGGAGTTGTCGCCCCAGACTCCATAGTCGCTGTTGATGTTCTTGTATCCAATTCCAAGGAACCAATTTTCCTGGAAAACAGCCATCAGGTGAATCCAGTTTACAAAACGGCCGGTTTGCATAAACGTGCTGTTTCCCGAAATGTTCAGGAAATCCAGCCGCTGAAGGTTGTATGTAACGTTTTGCGGAAGCAACAGGCTGAACTCGGACAGCAGAAATGGAAGCGACAAAAGGGTAAATACCGTGGCGCAGCCCGCCATAGCCCAGCCGGTTCGCCCGAGCAGAAATGGCAGCGCCAGACCGTAGGCAAGCAGAAGGTGCAGCGTGGCTGCGCGCGAGGACGCGATCCATGTCGCGTAAAAGGACACTGCGAAAATGAGCAGAGTCACCAGGAAGCGGCTTCTCCTTCGTCCGAACACAAGCACTCCCAACCCGCATACGCTTCCCCACACTGCGGTCAGATGCCCGAAGTCCGAGCTGTTGCCGAGTACTCCGCCGGCTCTCAGGCTCGGACCTGAACCATCCCCGGCCCAAAGGGCTTGCTGATTGCTTCGGATTTGAATCCCCAGATGATGGAGCACGATCCCCAAGAGGACCGCAATGAAGCCTCCCCAGAAAAAGAGAAATGTCATTCGCCAGACTTTTTCCTCGGACATGGGTTGGGAAATAAGCAGGATGGCGGGGAGCATGATGAAAATCATTCTTGCGAATGCAAGGTCCCTGGCCGAAAACTCGTTAACGATGCTTCCGGCTAAAAATGAAAAGGTCAGGGTACAGATCAGCAGGGTCAGAAGAAAGCCGAGGCCCGTTTTTGCGACAGACGAAATCCTCGGCAGGGCCAGCGCAAGAAATGCGAAAGACATCAAGTCCAGCAGGCCGATCGAGAAGCCGTCAGAAATACGTGCAGCAGTAAACGGCGCAAACAACAGGAAAAATGAAATCAAGCCAACTTTCATTACCGCTCACTATCTCAAGGGGAGGGGCGAACCAGATGCCGGAACCTACCTTCCAGCCTCTTTTCCCACCACCAGTTTCTTCACCCAGGGCCGTGACAGCGCGGGCCACCAGCCTTCGCTCACCGTCTCTCCGGCCAGTTTATCCTGACTATCATCATCATAGGTGATGGTCACATCAAAGGTGCCGCTGATCCCGGTCAGGCCGGGCTGGTCGGCGCTGCGGGCGGTGGGGCTGGCGCCCGTGCTGATGTATGAACTGGCGCTGCCGCCCAGTTCCACCTGCGCGCCCCAGATGAAGACGTCGGTGTCCGCGTTCACATCCTCATACAGCATGAAAACCCGGTTCTGGGTGTTGGGCAGCACATTGGTGTAGCTGAAACGCTGCCACTCCGGGGTCACGGTGATGGCCTTTGAGGTGCCGTCCGAATGGCCGAAGCGCATCCCCAGCGGCGCGCTGGCGCGCAGCCAGACGCTGGCGGTGGCAACGCCGGAGACACTGCCGCCAACAACCAGGATGCCGCCGCGCTGGCCGCCGGCACCGCCGGTGGTGGCGCTGCAGTTCCACGTCATCGCGGTCAGGCTTCCGTCCGGCGCGTCCTGGCCGCCGGTGACCGCAGGCTTGGCGGCGTATCCGGACCAGGCGCTCTGGGTGAAATCGCTGGAATGGCTCAGCAGGTTGGTGGCCGCCGGTTCAAACAGCGCGCCGCGGAAGGCCCCGGAGCCAAAGGCATGGTCCAGGCGCAGCACGTCCGGCCCGGCCGTTTCCAGCAGGCCGCCTGCGGTCCCGCGGACGGCGGCAGAGGCGCGGCTGAAATTCAGCACCGAGGACAGCGGCACAGGCACGCCTGCCGCCCGGTAGGCCTGCCGGGCGAAGTCGAGCAGCAGGGCAGGGGCCGCCGCCGGACGGTGGCGGCGCGCGGTGACGGAGAGATCGGTCAGCAGTTTCATGCCAGCACCATCGCGTGGATGCCTGCGGCGGTGGTGCCGGTGGCATGAACCCTGACGGTGCCGACCGGCAGGATCGAGAAATCGGCGACCTGGACGGTCCGCTGCTGTCCCCGGACGGTGGTCAGGGTCACCGCGCCGCCGGTTTCGGCATAAAGCGCAATCGCGACATCCGGCAGGTCCACGGTATCGGACGGGACGACCGGCGCAATGTCGCGGGCGGGGCCGGAGAGCGCGGGCACACGGTTGTCAAAAGGGTTGGTCATCGGACTGGCCTCATCAGCTGTTTTGTTCCGCCAAGACGGTAAGGCATAGGGATGAAAGTCCCCCTAGGCCTGCGCACGCCCCGTTAACCCCGTCTCAACCCTTGCGGCCCGGCGCCGGCGCGCGTCAGGCTCTGTCCAGTGCCCGCGCCGCAAATGCAGAGAATTTTTCTTTGAAAACGGCTGTATCAAACCCCTTTGCCAGCTCGCGGATTGCTTCAGGGCCGGCAACCAGGCCCGGCTCCTCCTCGAACCGGGAGATGGCTTCGTTCAGGGCGTCCGCGGTCTGCTCGTGGAACAGAACCCCGCTCACCCCCTCGATCACCGTATCCAGCGCGCCGCCGCGCCCGTAGGCGATCACCGGGCGGCCGCAGGCCATGACCTCGACCGGGATGATGCCGAAATCCTCCTCCCCGGGGAAGACAAGCGCCTTGCAGGTTGCAAACTGCTGCTTGAGTTCGGCAAAGGGCACCCGGCCCAGGAAGGTGATGTTGGGGCCGGATTTGCGCTCCAGCGCCTCCCTCATCTCCCCGTCGCCGACCACCACCAGCTTGCGCCCGGAGGCGTTGAACGCCTCCACTGCCAGATCCGCCCGCTTGTAGGAAACCATTTCCCCGGCCAGCAGGTAGTGGCCGCCGACTTCCGGGGAAACCGCAAACTCCGCGGTGTCCACCGGCGGAAAGATCACCTCGGCCTCGCGCCGGTAGAACTTTTCGATGCGCTTGGCGATGAAGGAGGAATTGGCGATGAAATGATCGACACGCGCGGCCGTGGTGACATCCCAGATCCGCAGCCTGTGGGCGGCCAGCGGCATCATCAGCCGGGCCAGCCGCCCTGCACGCGCCCGGTACACGTGGTAATGGTCCCAGATGTAGCGCATCGGCGAATGGCAATAGCTGATGTGGACCGCATCAGGGCGCACGATAACGCCCTTGGCCGGCCCGGATTCGCTGGAAATGACCAGATCGAACTCCTGCATGTCCATAAGCTCCAGCGCCAGCGGCATCAGCGGCAGGTACTTCTGGTAATGCTTCTTTGCGCCCGGCAGCCTGCCGATGAAGGTTTCGCGCACCTCATGGCGGCGGACCCGGCTGCTGACCTGGGCGGGGTCGTAGACATGCGTGACGATCACTGCATCCGGGTAAAGGTCCAGCAGAGCTTCAAGAACCTTCTCCCCGCCGCGCATGCCGACGAGCCAGTAATGAACAATGGCGACTTTCACAGACTCAGCCCTTTTCGCCCTGTCCCCGCGCGTAGACATCTTCATAGCGCACAATGTCGTCCTCGCCGACATAGGCGCCGGTCTGAACCTCGATCAGCACCATCGGCACCTTGCCGGGGTTTTCCATCCGGTGGACGGCGCCAAGCGGGACGTAGACGCTTTGGTTTTCCGTCACCAGTTTCACCTCGTCATTCACCGTTACCTTGGCAGTGCCCTTCACCACGATCCAGTGCTCAGAGCGGTGCAGGTGGCTTTGCAGTGACAGCGACGCGCCGGGATGCACCTGGATCCGCTTGACCTGGAACCGGTCGCCAACCACCAGGCTCTCGAACCAGCCCCAGGGGCGGTGGTCCTTGGGGAACTGGGTGGCCTGAGCCGCGCCCTTTTGCTTCAGCGCGGTAAGGGCCTTTTTCACATCCTGGGCGCGGGATTTGTCGGCAACCAGCACCGCGTCATTCATCGCCACCGCTATTATGCCGTCCAGCCCGATGCCGACAACCTCCAGCCGTTCGCTGTCGGCACGCAGGAGCGTGTCCCGGCAGTCAATCGCGGTGGCGCCGCCGCTGGTGACAACGCCGGTTGCGTCCGGGCCGCTTTCGCGCCAGACCGCATCCCAGCCGCCAAGGTCCGACCAGGCCGCGTCAAAAGGCACGACTGAGAGGTTTTCGGCCTTTTCCATCACCGCATAGTCAATGGAGATGTCCTCGGCACGGCTCCAGGGCTCTGCCGCCAGGCGCAGAAAGCCGAGGTCTGTCTTGGCCTGATCCAGCGCTGCCTGCACCGGCTCCATCAGCGCCGGCGCATGTGTTTTGAAGGCGGCGATGACATCCGCGGCGCGGAACAGGAAGATCCCCGCGTTCCATTTGAAGTTGCCCGCTGCCAGCATTTCAGCGGCGCGCGCGGCATCGGGTTTTTCGACAAACTGCTTAAGCGGAACCGGGGCGTTCCCGGCCTCTGGCGCGGCAGCAAGCTCCAGATAGCCATAGGCGGTTTCGGCATGGGCAGGGGTGATGCCAAAGGTCACCATCTGGCCCTGGGCCACCGCTTCGAGGCCCTTGGCGACAGCGGCGTGGAAGGCTGCGGTGTCCGGCACCACGTGGTCCGAGGGCGCCACCAGCAGCACCGCATCGGGGTCTTCGGCCTGGGCGCGCAGGGCCGCGGCCAGCACGGCAGGCGCGGTGTTGCGCCCCTCCGGCTCGATCAGGACGGCGCCGGGGTCGATGCCGATGGCCTGCAGCTGCTCGGTGACGATGAAGCGGAAATCGGAATTGGTCAGCACCATCGGCGCGGCAAACCTGAGCTGATCCGTCTGCCCCGACAGCCGCCGGGCGGAGGCCTGAAACAGGGTCTCTTCCCCCATCAGGGGCACGAATTGCTTGGGATAGCTTTTGCGCGACAGCGGCCACAGGCGGGTTCCGGACCCTCCGCACAGGAGGATTGGGGTAATCAACATGATAAAATACTCAATTAAAGTTCGCTTACGCGTGGTCCTAGTAAATGGCCGTTGCCCTGACAACCCTGCGAGGTGAGTCGCGGCGCAAAATATCATCATAGGTTTAGCGGCGCTGCCGTGTTCGCCCGCCGCTTGCCGGCGCCGTCCCGGCGGTCTGAGCCTTTGAGCCGGAAAAGGCCTCTCCGTTGGGAGCCCGAGCTGAAGGGGGGGGCGAAAGCGCTTATGCGGCCAGGGCCGGCTTGGTCCGCCAGTTGTGTGATGGATCGGACTGAGTCAGCCGTCTGTCATTCCATTTTGGAATGGCAGCAGTACGCAATCTCATTGGCGTTGCACCGGGGTTTCGCGGATAACTGCACACAGCAAGTGTTCCAAGGAGGCCGCATGGACCGCGCCCAGATCGTGCATCAGAATTTCCTCGAAAGGGTTCAGGCCGGGACCCTGCCTGCAGGCGCCGCGCCCGCAGGGCCGCTTGCCGCGGCGGAGGCTGCAGGCATCTTTCGCGCGCAGGTCTTGAGCCGGGCGCTGGATCTGACCAGCCGGGCGATGCAGAAAGCGGGAGAGGGGTTCTACACCATCGGCTCCTCCGGGCATGAGGGGATGGCGGCGGTGGCCCGCGCCCTGCGCCCGGCCGACATGGCGTTCCTGCATTACCGGGATGCGGCCTTCCAGATCGCCCGCGCCGATCAGGTGCCGGGGCAGCGGATTGCCTGGGACATGCTGCTGTCTTTTGCCTGCTCCAGCGAGGATCCGACCTCGGGCGGGCGGCACAAGGTCTTGGGCTCCAAGGCGCTGATGATCCCGCCGCAGACCTCGACCATCGCCTCGCATCTGCCCAAGGCGGTCGGCGCGGCCTATTCCATTGGCGCCGCCAAGCGGCACCAGCCGGAACACCAGGTGCTGCCTGAGGATGCGATTGTCATGTGCTCCTTCGGGGATGCCTCTGCCAACCACTCGACCGCGCAGGGGGCGATCAACACGGCGGGCTGGACCTCGGTGCAGGCGGTGCCTCTGCCGCTGCTGTTCGTCTGCGAGGACAACGGGATCGGCATTTCGACCAAGACGCCGAAAGGCTGGATCGAGGCCTCGATGGCGCATCGCCCCGGTATCAAATATTTCAAGGCGGACGGGCTGGATATCTACAACGCCTTTCAGGTGGCGCAGGAGGCGGCGGAGTATGTGAGGACCCGCAAGAAGCCTGCGTTCCTGCACCTGCGCACCGTGCGGCTTTACGGCCATGCCGGCGCGGATGTGCCGACCTCCTACTTGGCCAAGACCGAGGTAGAGGCGGATGAGGCCAACGATCCGCTGCTGCATTCGGTGCGCTTGCTGGAGGAAGCCGGGGTGCTGACCCCTGCGGACGCGCTGAAGATCTACCAGGACACCTGCGCGCGGGTGGAGCGGATCCGGGCGGAAGCGGTGACGCGGCCGCATCTGAAAACGGCGGCGGATGTGGCGGCCAGCCTGATCCCGCCGCAGCGGCAGTGTGCGCCGACCAATGGCCCCAGTGCCGAGACACGCGCTAAGGCATTCGGCAGCGACCTGCGGGCGATGGAGGAGCCGCAGCCGATGTCGCGCCTGATCAACTGGGCGCTGACAGATCTGATGCTGGAGCACCGCGAAATCGTCATGATGGGCGAGGATGTGGGCCGCAAGGGTGGGGTCTATGGCGTCAGCCAGAAGCTGCAGCAGCGGTTCGGGCCGGACCGGGTGATTGACACGCTGCTGGATGAGCAGTCGATCCTGGGGCTGGCGATCGGCATGGGGCACAACGGGTTCCTGCCCATCCCGGAAATCCAGTTCCTCGCCTATCTGCACAACGCCGAGGATCAGCTGCGCGGCGAGGCGGCGACCTTGCCGTTTTTCTCGAACGGGCAGTTTGCGAACCCGATGGTGCTGCGGATTGCCGGGCTGGGCTACCAGAAGGGCTTTGGCGGCCATTTCCACAACGACAACTCGCTGGCGGTGCTGCGGGATATTCCGGGGCTGGTGATTGCCTGCCCGTCGGACGGCGCCGAGGCTGCGATGATGATGCGCGAGGCGGTGCGGCTGGCGCGCGAGGAGCAGCGGGTGGTGGTCTTTGTCGAACCGATTGCGCTCTACCCGATGCGGGACCTGCTTGAGGCAAAGGACGGCGGCTGGATGCGGACCTACCCCTCGCCGGACCAGCGCATCGGATTGGGTGAGGTCGGGGTGCATGGGGATGGCAGCGATCTGGCCATCGTGACCTATGGCAACGGGCGCTACCTTTCCACCCAGGCGCAGGCAGAGCTGGCGGCGCAGGGCGTGCAGGCGCGGATCGTGGACCTGCGCTGGCTGGCGCCCCTGCCGGAGGCGGCGCTGCTGGAGGCGGTCGAGGGCTGCAAGCATGTGCTGATCGTCGATGAATGCCGCATCACCGGCAGCCAGTCGGAAGCGCTGATGGCGCTGTTTGCGGAGCAGAGCGATATCCCCATGGCTAGGATTGCCGCCAGCGACTGCTTCATCGCAACCGGACCCGCCTATGGCGCGACGCTGCCGTCCAAGGACAGCATCGTTGCGGCTGCATTGACGCTGGCAGGAGGCAAGAAATGACCCGCACCGCTGTTCTGATCTGCCCTGGACGGGGCACCTATAACAAGGCGGAGCTGGGGTATCTGCACCGCCACCACGCGGATAAGGCCGCGCTGTTTGCGGGTTTTGATGCGCAGCGGCGGGACGCCGGGCAAGAAGAGGTCACTGCACTGGACGGGGCCACGCGGTTCTCCGTGTCGAAGTATTCGCGCGGGGATATCGCCTCGCCGCTGATCTATGCCTCGGCGCTGGCGGATGCGCAGTCGCTGGTGGAGGATATCGAGGTGGTTGCGGTCACCGGCAACTCGATGGGCTGGTACATCGCGCTGGCGGCGGCCGGGGCGCTGAGTGCGGCGGACGGGTTCAAGGTGGTGAACACAATGGGCACCCTGATGCAGGAGCAGCTGATCGGCGGCCAGCTGGTCTATCCCTTTGCCGGGCCGGATTGGCAGAACGATCCCGTGCGCAAGGCGGAGCTGCTGGCACTGGTGGCAGGGATCAATGCGCGCGAGGGGCATGAACTGGCGCTGTCGATCGATCTGGGCGGGCTGCTGGTGCTGGCCGGGAACGAGGCCGGGCTGGCGGCGTTCGAGGCGGCGGTGCCGGTGGTGGAGGAGCGTTTCCCGATGCGTCTGGCCAACCATGCGGCGTTCCACACCGCGCTGCAGGCGCCGGTGGCGGCAGAGGGGCGCAAGCGGCTGGGGGCGGACCTGTTCACCCAGCCGAAGGTGCCGCTGATCGACGGGCGCGGGCAGATCTGGTGGCCGGGGGCCACGGATACCCAGGCGCTCTGGGACTACACGCTGGGGCATCAGGTGGTGGAGCCCTATGATTTCACCCGTGCGGTGCAGAACGCGGCCTATGAGTTTGCGCCGGACCTGTTCATCGTGACCGGCCCCGGCACCACGCTGGGCGGCGCGGTGGCGCAATCGCTGGTGCACTGCGGCTGGAACGGGATGACCGGCAAGGCGGCCTTCAAGGCGCGTCAGGCGGAGAATCCGCTGCTGGTCTTCATGGGCGACGAGGCGCAGCGCGGGATTGCAACCGGCTGAATGCGGCGTTGGGTGCGGGGTAGCGGAAAGCTCCCGCGCCTGTTGCCTGCATCGAAGATGCCGGCAAAGCAGCCTTGGGCGTGGCCCTGCCCTGCGGGCAGGGCGGGAGGGGGTCTGATGAGACGGCGTTCAGGGGCAGGGTTGCACCGGCGGCCCTTCTGCGGTGCGCATCTTCATCCGCGTCTATCCCGCCGCGGCTTGCGGTGCGGGCCTGGCGGGGATGGCAAAACAGGTCACCGGCTGCGAGACATTGTGCAGGCTGACCGCGCCCAGCGGGATGCCATGTGAAGGATCGCTCAGGATGTCGCAGCTGACGACGACCGGATGATTGACCGTCTTGCCGTAATCGCCCAGCCGCGCCGCGATATTGGCGGCCTGGCCGATCACGGTGAAGTCCAGCCGCTCCCGCGAGCCGACGTTGCCATAGGTCACCCGGCCGTAGGCGATGCCGATGGCGGCTTCGCAGCGGTGTCCGTCTTCCTCCTCCGCGATCTCCTCCAGCCGGGCCACGATGGCGCGGGCGCTGTTGAGCGCCTGGGTGCGGGCCTGTTCCGGGTCGCTGCCGGCCGGAAAAACCGCCAGCACAGCGTCGCCGATGAACTTCAGAACTTCGCCGCCGTGATCATGCACGATGGTCGAGGCGGTCTCGAAGAACTGGTTCAAGAGCGCGATATAGTCCTGGCGGCCCAGCTGCTCCTCCAGCCGGGTGGAGCCGCGCAGGTCGCAGAACATGATGGCGGCGTCGATTTCATCACCGTCGCCGCGGCGGATCTCGCCGCCCAGCACCCGGGCGCCGGTGCGTTTGCCGACATAGGTTTCCAAGAGCGACTGGGCGTTTTCGTGCTGCATGAAGATTTCGTAATACCGCGCGATCACGCCGGAGCATTCGAAGATCAGCCCGAGGTTTGCGGTGGAAAATCCGTTTGGGTGGGCGCTGGTCAGGGTCAGCACGTTGATGCGCCCGTCGGAGAACCGCAGCGGCATGGCGACATAATCGGTGGCGCCTTCCTTGCGCAGATCTTCGAGGATCGGGAAGGCATCGTCGGAGCAGCAGGCGTCCAGCCTGTGGCGCACCCCGCCCAAGCCGTTGGACACATGCCGCAGCGGGCTGTTGCGGTAGGCCGGGTGATCGTGGATCTCGTAAGACGGCGCGTAGGTGGTGACCTCGCCGGTCTTCCTTTGCCAGATGTAGTTCTTGCCCGCGATCAGCGGGTGCAGCGACCACGCCATGACCGAGAGGCGGGAGAGGTAGATGCCCTGCTCCACCAGTTTCTCCGCCAAGGCGGCGGTCAGCTCTTCCGGGGTCGCCAGCAAGGAAGCATCGCGCAGCAGCCAGTCGATCACCGGCCCAGAGATATTGCCGTAGTCCGGCATCTCAACCGTGTTCCGGCCCAGGTCGAATTCAGCCTCTGCGCCGGGCATGAAACCGATATGGCCGGAGATCGCCTCGGCCTCGGGCATCGCGTCCTCATAGGCCCAGACACCGTTCGGCACGCGATCCCCCGGCAGCAGGATGTCGCGGTAGCTGGCGGTGCCCTTGAACGGGCAGAAGGTTTGCAGGGCGGTATGGGGGGAGAGCGGGACGGTCACGTCCTCTGCCGGGAAATAGACCGCCGGGGGCAGGCGGGTTTCATACATCACCTTGGCACGGGTGCTTTGCGCCAGGATGATGCCATTGCGCCGGGCAGTGACCTGGCCGTGCAGCGGCTCGACGACAATGCCGTATCCGCGGGTGCCGGTCTGAACCTGTGCATCCATCCTTAAGGTCCTTGTCTGTTCTGCGGCTGTCAGGACCGGCCGGCATTGGCCGGTTCTGATCTATCTGGGGTCTGCCGGCGGGAATTCCAGTGCGCAACACGTGATGTTGAGCGGACCGGAGCGGGCAGAGTCAGACCATGCGGATCACATCCTTGCTGATGGCCAGAACATACCCGCGCTTGGCGATGTTCTTGACCAGCAGCTCGCTGACCATCTGATTGCCCAGCGTGTCCCGCAGCCGCTTGATCCGGGTGGCGCCGGCAGCTTCCTCGCAATCGGCTGAAGTGCGGCCCGAGATGACCGCCTCGATCTCGGCCCCCGACAGCACGTCGTCGTCCAGCCGGGCCTCGGCCAGGACCGACAGGGTTTCCATCGCGGCGGGCGTCAGCTTGAACCCCATATTGTTCAGATAGACGGTGTTTTCATCGCGGCTGATCAGCAGTTCATTCACCTGGATGCCAGACCGTTCAATCTGCGCCATGCGGCGGTTCAGCATCACCAGCATGCCCAGCACCGCCAGCGCTGCCACCATCATAGCGGTTGCAAAGACCAGCAGCACGAAAATCACCATCCGGTAGCTGGTCAGCGTGTCGGCAAAGGCGGTGCCGGACTGGGCCAGGATCTCCAGCAGCTTGATTTCGGCCTGGGCGGTCAGGTCGTTTTCGACAAACAGCCGCTCAACGCGCGCGTTGAACGCATTGGCATCCGGCAGGGTCAGCAGCAGCACCGTGCCCGCTATCACCAAAAGCGCAACGATGGCGGCAATGCCGAAGGCGATCACCCTGCTGCCGGCCGCGCGGGCCTCAGAAACGGAGATAGTAGGATCCGGCATTGGCCTTCCTTTCTTGCAGGCCTTCGGGGCCGAAGACGGTCAGGACATTTAAAAGCTTCCATCCATCGGACGCGATGCGCGCCTGGATCTCGCTGCGGGCGGCCTGTTTCTGGCAGGCGCCTAAAAGCTGGATCACACCGTAATGCAGACGCAAGGGATTGTCCTGCTTGGCCTTGTAATCGGCAAAGCATTCGGCGGCCTGAGCCGGGGTGGAAAGCGCCAGAAGGGCGGCCGCGGCAGCGGCAATCAGAAGGTGCTGTTTCATGAAGGCATCCTGCGGTTCTGCGGCGTGAAATTCAATAACCGCAGGGGGTTGGGCAGGCTGATATCTGATAACAACAGGCCGATATTGCGTGTCCGGCGCGGGCGGAAGCAGGCTGGGGTCATCAAGGCGCATTGGCTGCGCGACAATCCATTTCTGAGAAAGGTCCCGATATGGCCCGGACATCCCGCCCGCAACCGCACCGCAAATTCATTGCTTTGATCGTCGCCGCATCCATTGCCATCACCGGGTTCACGGCGGCCCCCGCCCGCGCCGATGAAGACGTTGCAAAGATCCTCGGCGGCTTGGCGCTGCTGGGAATCCTTGGCGCTGCCATCAAGCATTCAAGGGATAAGGATGACAATGCGGTGACCCATAACTACACGCAGCCC
Source organism: Leisingera sp. UBA4491 (assembly GCF_002388965.1). NCBI lineage: Bacteria > Pseudomonadati > Pseudomonadota > Alphaproteobacteria > Rhodobacterales > Roseobacteraceae > Leisingera > Leisingera sp. UBA4491. The sequence continues at coordinate 32,986 of NZ_DGNN01000029.1, forward strand.
CCGCACAACCATTCCCATGGCGGCCACACTTACCGGGGCTATGGCCGTGATGACAGGTATGTGAAACCGCTGCCGCCCCGGGTGCGCCGCTATGACCTGCCGTCCCAGTGCCTGAAATACTTCCCGCGCTACAGCCGCACTCATCCGCTGGTCGGCAAGGGCTGCCTGGAGCGCAGCTATGGCCACACCAAGGCGCTGCCGCAGTCTTGCCGGGTGACGTTCTGGAACGGCCAGCGCCATCGCACCGGATACAAGCCCGGGTGCCTGAACAGCCACGGCTACCGGCTGGTGCGGCGCTGAGCCAAAGCGCAGATTCGAGCAGCAGCAAACTGGGGGGCTTCGGCCCCCCCTTTTTTCGCCGCGGCCCTTGCATAACCGGCGGCCATTGGCTTTGTCGGGCGCATGACACAGCCAGACTACAGCCTAGAAGCCGCCGCCCTTGCCCAGGGGCATCTGAGGATTGCCGGAGTGGATGAGGTGGGCCGCGGGCCGCTGGCCGGGCCGGTGACGGCCGCGGCAGTGGTTCTGGACGGTGCCGCGATCCCCGAGGGCCTAAACGATTCCAAGAAACTGAGCCTGAAAAAACGCGCGGCGCTGGAAGGCCTGATCCTGTCCTCCGCGCAGACGGCCATTGCCCACGCCACGGTGGAAGAGATTGATTCCCTGAATATTTTGCGCGCCTCCCATCTGGCGATGGAGCGCGCGGTGGCGGCGCTGGACCCGGCGCCGGATTACCTGCTGATCGACGGCAATCTGATCCCCAAGGGGGTGGTCTTGCCCTGCGAAGCGGTCGTCAAGGGGGATGCCAAATCGCTGTCGATTGCGGCGGCGTCGATCATCGCCAAACTGGCACGCGACCGGATCATGGTGGATTTGGCGCAACAGTTCCCCGGATATGGCTGGGAGAAAAACGCAGGCTACCCCTCGAAACAGCACCGCGAGGCGCTAGTTCAACTGGGTGTGACCCCACATCATCGGCGCTCCTTTAAGCCGGTACACAACATCTTGTATCAAGAGTGAACCGTAAGGCGTTGTTGTAATAAACAAATTGACCTCGAATCCGCGATGACTCATCCTGTGGACAACCTAATGAGCGCAAAAATGCGCCGCGGTTATGAGGCAGAGCAATGAATAAAACCATGACAAAGGGCGCGGCAGCGCTCCCTTTAAACACGATTATTGGCGGGGACTGCATCGAGGCGATGAACAGTCTGCCGGCCAATTCGGTCGATCTGATCTTCGCGGATCCGCCCTATAATCTGCAGCTGAAAGGCCAGCTGCACCGCCCCGACAACTCCAAGGTCGATGCCGTGGACGATCACTGGGACCAGTTCTCCAGCTTTGCGGCCTATGACCAGTTCACCCGCGAGTGGCTGAAGGCGGCGCGCCGGGTGCTGAAGCCGAACGGCTCGATCTGGGTGATCGGCTCCTACCACAACATCTTCCGGGTCGGCGCGCTGCTGCAGGACGAAGGCTACTGGGTGCTGAACGACGTCATCTGGCGCAAGTCGAACCCGATGCCGAACTTCCGCGGCAAGCGGTTTACCAACGCGCATGAGACGATGATCTGGGCGTCGAAGTCGGAAGGCGCGAAATACACCTTCAACTACGAAGCGCTGAAGGCGCTGAACGAAGGCATCCAGATGCGCAGCGACTGGGTGCTGCCGATCTGCACCGGCCACGAGCGGCTGAAGGACGAGAACGGCGACAAGGCGCACCCGACGCAGAAGCCGGAATCGCTGCTGCACCGCATCCTGGTTGGTGCGACCAACCCGGGCGATGTGGTGCTGGATCCCTTCTTCGGCACCGGCACCACCGGCGCAGTGGCCAAGATGCTGGGCCGTGAATTCATCGGGATCGAGCGCGAGGAAGCCTACCGCAAGGTGGCGGAAAAGCGGATCAAGGCAGTGCGCAAGTTCGACCGCGAGGCGCTGGAGGTTTCCGCCAGCAAGCGCGCGGCGCCGCGGGTGCCGTTCGGCCAGCTGGTGGAGCGCGGCATGCTGCGCCCGGGCGAGGAGCTTTATTCGATGAACCGCCGCCACAAGGCCAAGGTGCGGGCAGACGGCACCCTGATCGGCGACAACATCAAGGGCTCGATCCATCAGGTTGGGGCGCATCTGGAAAATGCGCCGTCCTGCAACGGCTGGACCTACTGGTGCTTCAAGCGCGACGGCAAGACGGTGCCGATCGACGTGCTGCGCCAGCAGATCCGGGCCGAGATGCAGAACTGAAGACCACGGGTTCCGAACACAGCAGTCTATTGCAGGTGCCTGCGCGCATGCGCAGGCGCACACCTTGCCCCGCCTGTTCCAGGCGGGGTTTTTTGCATTGATGCGGCCCGATGCGCTATTCCCTGTGCCGTGCCGGGCCGTTATCTGAAGTGCCGCAACTGCAGCAGCCCGCGGGCAGGGGGGAAAGCCGATGACCGATACCGCCTTTGCGTCCGGAACCAGCGCCGTTCAGGCGGCGGAGCGCGGCAGCTTGCAGCGGGCCTCATCCGCCGAAAGCAAGTTTGCGGAGGCGGCGCTGGATGCGCACAAGCGGCGCGGGCTGCAGCTGGCTGTGCGGGCCCGCTGGATTGCACTGCCTATTATTGCGATTTTCATTGTCTTCCTGAACCCGGTCTGGAGCGTGCTGTATTACCACGGGATCCTTGCGCTCTTGTGCCTCAATGGATGGTTCATCAGCCGGGCGGGCAAAGTCGGCAGGTCGCGGGTAGAGCTTTTCCTGATCTTCCTCGACCTTCTCATCATGACCTACGGCCTGGTCGTGCCCAACCCCTTCGACAGCCGTGTCATACCGGTGGCCATGCAGTACAGGTTCGACAATTTCCAGTATTTCTTTATCATCCTTGCGGCTGGCACCATGGCCTATTCCTGGCGCACGGTGATTGCGATCGGCACCTGGACGGCGATGATGTGGCTCAGCGCGCTGGCCCTTGTGTGGTGGTTCTCCAGCCCGGTTCCGGGGCTCTCGGAAGCGGTGAACACGGCCCTAGGCTTTAGTCCGGAACTGGCGGAGTTTTTTGATCCAAACAGTTTTGTTGTGCGGCTGCGGGTGCAGGAGGCGGTGGTCTTTGTGCTGGTGGCGGTGACGCTGGGCTTTTCGGTGCGCCGGTTCAACGGGCTGCTGCGGCGCAATGCCAGCCTGACGCGGGAGCGGGCCAACCTGTCGCGCTACTTTTCGCCCAACGTGGTGGAGCAGCTGTCGCAGAACGACGAGCCGCTGAAACAGGTGCGCAGCGAGAACGTGGCGGTGCTGTTTATCGACATCGTCGGCTTCACCCGGCTGTCAGCGGGGATGGAGCCGCGGGCGGTGATCGATCTCTTGCGCGAATTTCACGGCCGGATGGAGCGCGAGGTGTTCCGCCACCACGGCACGCTGGATAAATACCTGGGCGACGGGCTGATGGCGACCTTCGGCACGCCGGTGTCGGGGGTGCGGGATGCCAGCAACGCGCTGGCCTGTGCCCATGCCATGCGGGCGTCGCTGGCAAAGTGGAATACAGAGCGCATCCGCCAGGGCAAGCCGGAGATCCGCGCCGGGATCGGCATCCACTATGGCGCGGCGCTGCTGGGCGATATCGGCGCCAACCGGCTGGAATATGCGGTGATCGGCATGACGGTGAATGTTGCCGCCCGGCTGGAGAGCCTGACCCGCACGCTGCAGGCCAGGATCGTGGTCAGTGAAACGCTGGCGCAGCAGGTCAGGGCAGAACAGGCAGAGCCGGGCCTGCTGGACGGTGCCACCCGGCACCCCGGCCAGGAGGTGCGCGGGCTGGATCAGCCGATGACCGTGCTGGCCTGGGGCTGAGCCTTAGCGCGGAAGCGGATTCTCGGCCTTGTTATAGGCGTGCCAGTCGGTGATTTCGGGGTAATACCGCTGCCGCCAGCGGCGCACGCGGGGGTTCATCACCCGGCGCCACAGGGGAGGGATCATCGCGGCGATGGTCATCACCGGGTAGCCGTAGGGCAGCTGCGGTGCGTCGGCCTCGGTATAATTCTGCAACAGCGGAAAACGCCGGTTCGGCTTGTAATGGTGGTCAGAATGGCGCTGCAGATTGATCAGCAGCCAGTTCGATGCCTTGTGCGCCGCATTCCACGAATGGCGCGGCTGGACGGGCTCATACTTGCCATCGCCCAGATGCTTGCGGGTCAGCCCGTAATGCTCGACATAGTTGACCACCTCCAGCTGCCAGATGGCGGTGCCTGCCTGCACCAGGAACAGCAGCACGCCGGTCACGCCGCCCAGCAGCAGCGCAAGCAGCAGCATGGCTGCCTGCAGCGCCCAGTAGCGGAAGAACGGGTTGGAGCGGTCGGTCCAGGGGCGGTTTTTCTTCGCCAGCTTCTCCTTCTCGGCGCGGAAGGCGGAATGCCAGCACTGCCGCAGCACCCGCGGATAGAAGCGGTGAAAACCCTCGTTGTAGCGCGCAGTGACCGGATCGCGCGGGGTGCCGACATAGCGGTGATGCACCAGCAGATGCTCCGACCGGAAATGCGAGTAGAGCACCATCGCCAGCAGGATATCCCCCAGCCAGCGCTCGGCCCGGCTGGACTGGTGCATCAGCTCGTGGCTGTAGTTGATGCCGACAGCGCCGGTCACCACGCCGACGCCGAAAAACGCGGCGAACTTTTCGAACCCGTTCAGGTGTTCCGCGCCGCTGACATACCAGATCAGCCCGAACAGCGTGAGGAACTGCAGCGGCACCCAGGCCGCGGTCAGCGCCTTGTACCACTTCAGATCGCTGTCCGGCGTCTGGGGATCGGCGTTTTCCAGGTTAAGCCCGAACATCCCGTCCAGAACCGCAAACAGATGCCAGGTGACCAGCGGCGGCAGCAGCAGCGCCCAGCCCCCCTGCAGCGCGCCGAACCAGACCAGCGGCAGCAGCAGAAAGGACATCCAGAATGGCAGGGCGCTTTGCCAGCGGGCAAGGGTTTCGGGGGCAATCATGCCGGGGTCTCCCAATCAGTCAGCGCGCGTCTGCGCTGACCCTAGGCCCAAAGATCTGAAAACCCAAGTGGCAGGCAGCCTGACCTAACGCCCCCTGTAGAGGTCAAAGGCCTTGCGCATCACCGTGGGCAGGCTGGCGGGGCGGAACCCGTGGCGGGGGATCAGTTCCTGCGCAGGGTCCGGATTGAACCCTTCTGGCAGCTCCGCCGTCATCACCTGCAGGATCAGGTGGAAGTGGGTGAAAGTATGGCGCACCTCGCCGCCCAGATCCTGCCAGTCTGCCGCAAAGGGGGGATTGGGGGCAGGGGCCTCGTTCCACTCCGACCCCGGCCAGCCCAGCATACCGCCCAGCAGCCCCTTGTCCGGGCGCCGTTCCAGCAGCCAGGTGCCGGCCGCGGATTCGGCCAGGTAAACGATGCCGTAGCGGGTGGGTTTTGGCTTTTTGGGTGTCTTCTTGGGCAGCTCAGGGGCCGTGCCCGCCACCCGCGCCGCGCAAGGGTCCCGCCAGGGGCAGATGCCGCAGGCCGGGCTGCGGGGGGTGCAGATGGTGGCGCCCAGATCCATCACCGCCTGGGCATAGTCGCCGGGCCGCCGGGCCGGGGTCAGCTCCGCCGCGCGCTCCTTCAGCACCGGTTTCACCTCGGGCAGCGGATCATGGATGTCATGCAGCCGGGACATCACCCGTTCGACGTTGCCGTCCAGTACGGTCTCCGGGCGGTCGAAGGCGATCGAGGCGATGGCAGCAGCGGTATAGGGGCCGATACCGGGCAGCTTGAGCAGCCCCTCGTAGCTGCCGGGAAAGACGCCCTCCAGTTCACCTGCCACCGTGCGGGCGCATTTCAGCAGGTTGCGGGCGCGGGCGTAATAGCCAAGGCCTGCCCATTCGCTCATCACGTCGGCGTCCTCTGCCGCGGCCAGATCCAGCACCGTCGGCCAGCGGCTGGTGAAGCGCAGGAAATACTCCCGCACCGCGGCCACGGTGGTTTGCTGCAGCATCACCTCGCTCAGCCAGACCTTGTAAGGATCGGGGCGGATACCGGTGGCGCGCTCTGCTGGGCTGACGCGCCACGGCATTTCGCGGGCGTGGATATCGTACCAGGCCAGCAGCTCTCCGCTCATCTCCGCTGCATTGCTGTTCAAGTCACGCATTCGTTATTCCCTGGCATTCGGTTAGGCTGGCACCTGTACTCGGGCTCTTTACAATAGGGTACGCAGTCGAGCAAAAGCTAGATCATGGCATTCAGGCGCAGCACAACACGCGGGTTCGCACGAACCTCCAAGCTTCTCAATGAGCAGATCCGCAAGGCGGGGGAGAGCCGCGGCTTCGCGGTATCCCGGCTGCTGACCCATTGGGAAGAGATCGCAGGCCCGGATATTGCCGCGATGGCGCGGCCGGTGAATGTCGGCTATGGCCGCGGCTCCTTTGGCGCCACGCTGACGGTGCTGACAACCGGGGCCAACGCGCCGATGCTGGAGATGCAGAAGGAACGCCTGCGCGAGCGGGTGAACGCGGTTTACGGCTTCAACGCCATCTCCAAGGTGCGGATCACGCAAACGGCACCGACGGGATTTTCCGACGGCCGCGTGGAATTCAAATATGCCCCCAAGGTGCAAGCGCCGCTTCAGCCGGACCCGCAGGATGCGGCGGAGGCCAGCAAGGCAGCCGAAGGGGTGGAAAACGACGATTTGCGCGCCGCCCTGGAACGTCTGGGGCGCAATGTGCTGACAAAACAGAAAACGCAAGGAAAGGGGTTCAAATGACCCGTCTCATGTCTGGTGTGTTTGCCGCTGTTGCGGTTGTGGCGGGCGGTTATGCCCTGACCGGTTTCAACAGCCAGAGCAATCTGCCGGAAAACCCGCTGGTCGGCGCCGCCTTTGCGCAAGAGGCCGAGGTGGACACCTCGACCATCACCGAGATGACCCTGGGGGCTGAGGATGCGCCGGTCACGCTGATCGAATACGCGTCCTACACCTGCCCGCATTGCGCCAATTTCCACAACACGGTCTTCAAGCAGCTGAAGAAAGACTACATCGACACCGGCAAGGTGAAGTTCATCTACCGCGAGGTCTATTTCGACCGCTACGGGCTGTGGGCGTCGATGATTGCGCGCTGCAACGGGCCGGACAAGTTCTTTGGCATCTCCGACCTGATCTATAAGGGCCAGTCCGAATGGGCACGCGCCGGCGGTGCGTCGGAAATCGTTGACGAGCTGCGCAAGATCGGCCGCCTGGCGGGGCTGGAGAACGAGCAGCTGGAAGCCTGCCTGCAGGATGGCGCCAAGGCGCAGACCCTGGTGGCATGGTACCAGGAGAACGCGACCGAGCACGGCATCGAGTCGACCCCGTCCTTCATCCTGAACGGCGAAAAGATCTCGAACCAGTCCTACGAGGAGTTCAAGAAGCTGCTCGATGCAGAGCTGGAAAGCTAAGCCAGCACCGCTGCAACAATGGCAAGCCCGGGCCTGTGCCCGGGCTTTTTTGTTTGAGGGGGCACGGCGAAACCCGTGGCGGCTCAGGGCGCAGGCGCGGCTTTCTTCAGCAGGTCTTTCAAGGCGCCGTCTCCGGCAACCTGCAGCCGCACCGGCAGGGTGATCACCTTGCGGCGGAAGCTGGCGGGCAGGCGCACGGCATCCTTTTCGGTGGTGACCAGCTGGGCGCCGCGCAGCTGGGCCTCATTTTCCAGCCGGGTCAGCAGCGCCGGGGTCAGCGGCTGATGATCGTCCAGCGCCTCGGCCCGGGCGATATCCGCCCCAAGGCTGCGCAGGGTGTCGAAGAATTTCTGCGGATGGCCGATCCCGGCAAAGGCCAGCACGCGGGTGCCGGTCCAGGGCATTCCGGTCTGCAAGGGCTCCAGCGCGCCGGTGAAATGCGGCAGGCCCTGCAGCTTGCCGCCCCAGGCGGCGGCGAATGTCTGCTGGGCCGCCTCCGGCCCGATCGACAGAACAGCATCGGCGCGTTTCAGCCCGGCGGCCACTGGCTCGCGCAGGGGACCGGCCGGCAGGCAGCGGCCGTTGCCGAAGCCATGCTGTGCGTCCACCACGATCAGCGACAGGTCCTTCGCCACCGCAGGATTCTGAAAGCCGTCGTCCAGCAGGATGACCGTCGCCCCGGCTGCGGCAGCGGCCCGGGCGCCAGCGGCGCGGTCCTTGGCAACCCAGACCTCGCCAAAGGCGGCCAGCAGCAGCGGCTCATCCCCCGTCTGCGCCGCCTCATGCGTGGCGGGAAGCACCTGCACCGGCCCCTCCAGCGTGCCGCCGTAGCCGCGGGTCACCACATGCGGTTCATGCCCCTGGCTGCGCAGGGTTTCCAGCAGCCAGATCACCGTGGGCGTCTTGCCGGTGCCGCCGGCGTTCAGATTGCCCACGCAGATCACCGGCACACCGGCCGCGGCCGGGCTGCCCTTGGCGATTCTGGACGCGGTGGCGCGCGCATAGGCCCAGCCGAGCGGCGCCAGCAAGGCGGCCCGCGCATCGAATTCGCCCGGCGGCTTGTGCCAGAAATCAGGTGCCCGCATCGGTATCCTCGCGCCGGTCCAGAAGATCCTGAACCTTTTCCAGAAGTGTGTCGGTCGTGGCCGCGCTTTCGGTCACGCTTTGCCAGCCGGCCAGCGCCATCTCGGCTGCCTTGTCCGGCGCCGACATCGCGACCACCGCATCGGTCATTTCCTCCTGCGTCCGCACGGGTCGGGCAGCGCCGGCCTTGGCCAGACGCTCGTACAAGTCGCGGTGGGCATGGATGCCCGGGCCGTGCAGCAGGGCCGAGCCCAGGGCGGCGGCATCCAGGGGCGACTGGCCCTGGGCCGCGGGATCCAGGCTGCTGGCAATCAGCGCAACCGGGGACAGCCGGTACCAGAGACCCAGATCCTCGCCGCCTGTGAGCAGCACCTGGGTGAAATCGTCCGGCTCGCCGCCGGTCTCCCAGTCGGCAAAGGACAGCCCGCTGTCCTGCAGCAGGCTGCGGGCGGCGTCCAGATCCGCGTAATCGTCCAGCGCGATCACCAGCAGCAGCCGGTGCAGCAGCCGCAAGGCGCCCCGGTGGGCGTCCAGAATGCGGGACAGCTCGCTCAGCTTCACATGGGCCGCCAGCCAGACCGGGCGGCTGCCCAGGGTCTGCTGCATCGCGGCCAGCTCGTCATCGTTGCAGCCGGGCGGAATAGCGGAGACCCGCAGCTTGCCGGCCAGCTCTACCCGCTCCGCCGGAAAGCCGGTCCGGACCAGCCGCGCCTGCACGTCCTTGGACGGGGTCAGGATGCAGGCCAGCCCCTCCAGCAGCCGCCGCCGCTGGTCCGGCAGCCAGCGGCTGGCCCGGTTCGGAACCTCATCCTCCAGCAGGTCGGCCAGCAATACCCCGGTGCCCTGCTCGCGCAGCTGCCGCAGCATCACCCGCCGGGCCGGCGGGCCGGTCCAGATGCAGGCGTCCGGCTGCCAGTGCCCCAGAAACTCCCGCGCCTCCGCCTGGGTGTCTTCTGCCAGCGGGCCGACGGGAACATCGCAGCCGACGGTGCCGGTCAGCCGCAGGCCGGGCTCCCAGCTGGCCAGCACCGACAGGTCCGGGCGCAGGGTCTTCAGCCGGCGGCCGATATCGCACAGCGCCAGGTAGCGCTCCGCCGTTGTTGCGTGCACCCACAGCAGCTCGCCCCTGGGACGGGGCTGCAGCACGGATTGGCGGCTGGGAGCTGTGGTTCGCCGTTGCATCTGGTTCGATCTGAAATTTCCGGCCCAACGTATCGGCAACATGCGGGTTTGTCTGTGAAAAATTTGCCGGCGTTGCAGCCGCCTCTGCTACCGCCGCTTAAGGCCGGCCGCTGTCAATGTCCAGTGATGCCGGGGCTGTCCGGGTCCAGCGCGTCCAGCAATGCCCGGTGCAGGGCGCTGCCGCCGGCCACCACGCCGTTCAGGCGCGGGGCCGGGTTGTTGAAGCGCAAGGGGGTGCCGGTCCTGTCGGTGATGGTGCCGCCGGCCTCGCGCAGCAGCAGATCGCCTGCGGCAATGTCCCACTCCCAGCTCGGCCGCAGCGTCAGCATCGCACCGAACCGGCCGTCCGCCACCTTTGCCAGGCGGTAGGCCAGCGAGGGCCGGTAGCTGCGGATGAACGCGGGCGGGGTGCCGCCCAGCCAGTGATGCGCTTGCAGGTTGGGCTTGGCGGCCAGCACCTCTGTTATGGACAGGTCCAAGGCGGAGGAAACCCGGATCGGGGCGCCATTGCAGGCAGCGCCCTGGCCCTTGGCCGCGGTGTACATCAGCTCCCGCTGCGGCAGGTAGATCACCGCCGCCGTCACCACGCCCTTTTCCGCAACCGCAATGGAATGCGCCCAGGTGCGGGAGCCTTGGGCAAAGCTGCGGGTGCCGTCGATCGGGTCGATGATAAACACCCGGTCCCGTGTCAGCCGCGCGGCGCTGTCCTCGGTCTCCTCCGACAGCCAGCCGTAACCGGGGCGCGCCTTCTGCAGCATGTCTTCCAGCATGGCGTTCACGGCCAGGTCTGCTTCTGTCACCGGCCCCGCGCCGCCGGGCTTGTCCCAGCTCCTGGCCTCGGGACCCGTGAAGCGGCATGCGATGTCTCCGGCCAGTTCCGCCGCTTTCACAAGCAGGGGCAGGTCAGTTGCCGGCAAGTGTCATCCCCTCGGCCAGCAGCGATGGCACCACGGTGGACAGATGCGTGCGCGCGTCATTGGCCGGCACGATCCGGCGCAGCATATCGAGCAGGTTGCCCGCGATGGTGCATTCGTTCACCGGATAGGCAATCTCGCCGTTTTCCACCCAGAAGCCGGAGGCGCCGCGGGAATAATCCCCGGTGTTCGGATTGATGGTGGAGCCGATCATCGAGGTGACCAGCAGGCCGGTGCCCATCTGGGCGATCAGATCCTCTCGGCTGGCCTCGCCCTGGGTCAGCGCGATGTTCCAGGTTGCGGGCGAGGGCACCCCGCCGATGCCGCGGGCGGCGTTGCCGGTGCTTTCCAGCCCCAGCTTGCGGGCGGAGGCCAGGTCCAGCGTCCAGCCGGTCAGAACGCCATTGTCCACAACGGTGCGGCGGCGGGTCGGCAGCCCTTCGCCATCAAAGGGGCGGGAGCCGGAAATGCGCGGGCGGTGCGGGTCCTCGATGACCGAAAGCGCTTCGGGCAGCACCTGCTGGCCCAGCGAATCCTTCAGCCAGGAGGAGCCGCGGGCAATCGCGGCGCCATTGGCGGCGGACAGCAGATGCCCGATCAGGGAGGAGGAGATGCGTTCGTCGAACAGCACCGGAAAGCTGCCGGTCTTGGGCTTGCGCGCCCCCAGCCGGGCCACGGCCCGCTCGCCGGCGGTGCGGCCGATCTCCTGAGCGCTGCGCAGGTCACCCTGGAAGGTGCGCGAGTCGCCATCGTGGTCACGCTCCATGCCGGTGCCGGTGCCTGCGATCCCGGTGCAGGACAGCGACCGCCCGGTGCGCTGGTAGCCGCCGGAGAACCCGTTGGTGGCAGCCATGTGAACCGCGTGCCGGCCATAGCCCGCGGCGGCGGACTGCACCTGGCTGATGCCGTCGATCTCCTGGCAGGCGGCCTCGGCCGCCAGGGCGTCCGCCTGCAGCGCGGACGGTTCCGGCTCGCCCGAGGGGTCTTCCAGCTCCAGCGCGGCCAGGTCCCAGCCGCGGGCCAGCTGCGACGGGTCGGCAAGCCCCGCATAGGGATCCTCCGGCGCTTCCCTGGCCATCGCCACGGCGCGTTCGGCCATCGCGGCGATGGTCTCCGGGCGCATGTCCGAGGACGACACCAGCGCCTGCCGTTTGCCCACGAACACCCGCAGTCCCAGGTCTGTCCCTTCGGAGCGCTCCGCATGCTCCAGTTTGCCCTCGCGCACTTCGATGCTGAGAGAGCTGCCCTCAGCAGCCATCGCATCAGCGGCATCCGCGCCGGCCTTGCGGGCGGCGTCAATCAGGGCGTGGCAAAGCGCTTCGGGGGACTGGGTCATGGGCACCTTCTGTTCTGCTCTGTAAAAGAGCTATCCAGTGAGGCGCCTTGCCGCAAGTGCGGGCTGCAAAAAAGGGGCCGCGCATGGCAGCCCCTTTTAAGTACCCGTCAGGGTTTGACGGTTATTTGATGCGCTGGCCGTTGGCGTGGATCTGGCCATCCTCGGAGATTTCGATCTTCGAGGTCAGGGTGTCCTCAGCCTCGCCCGGCACTGCCAGCATACCCATCATCATGCGCGCGCCCATGGCGTCGCCCTCGGTGATCAGGCCCATCTGGATCAGCTTGTCGATCAGGGCGTTGGCGCCGGTCAGCTTGAGGTTGGCCTCGCCCGCGGGGGCAGGCACCCCGTCAAAGCTGGTCAGATCCTCGTTGTTGAAGGTGAAGTCGCCGGTGCCGGTCAGCTCAGCGCCCGCGGCGGACACCTGCAGCTGATTGACGGTCAGCGCATGCAGCTCGCCCGGCTGTTCCTCGCCCTTCTCCAGGGCTTCCATCGCTTCCGGGTCGAACATGTCGAACAGCACCTTGCCCTTGCCGGCCAGGTCCAGAACGACGGTAGCCGGGTCATGCGGCAGCTGGCCGGTCGGATCGAACATCCCCCACAGCATCTCCGGCAGCGCAAAGTCGCGCAGGGTGACGCCCAGGGCGAAATCCTGCTCTTCCTCGGATTTGGCAAGCGGTATCATCAGGTTGAACCCGGCTTCCGCCATGCTGATCGCCAGCGGGAAGGGGATCTCGGACCCGGTGATGTTCACATTGGTGCCGCTCTGCGACACGTCATAGGTCAGGTGCTTGTTGTCCATCGCTATGGCGACCGAACCGCCTTCGGAGCTGCTCTCCATGGCAAAGCTTTCGCTGCCCTCCTGGCCGGAAATGGAGCCTTTGCCGCCGGCAAAGGTAAAGGTGCCGTCAAAGGCAAAACCGGCCTCCAGCAGCGCTGCCATGTCGGGGGCGTCGAGGCCCGTTGGAACGGTGCTGGTGCCCTTGAAGCTCAGCCCTTCCAGCGCGCCCTTGAAGGACCCGTTGCCGTTGCTTTCCGGGTCGTTGAACCCCATGTCGTAGCTCAGGCTGGAGGCGGACAGCGACTGTTTGTAGGTGCGCACCTCCGCGATCTTCATGTCGGTTGTGGTGGTCACATCGTTCAGGGTGACCTGCGCATTCGCCACGCCGTCCGGAACCGCCTCGCCATCGGCGGCCAGTTCAGCCAAAGTCACGGTGACCTTGGACGACCTGTAATCATAGCTCATGTTCTCGGTATCGCCGGCCACCGTCAGCGGCGCGCCGTCATGGGTGTAGAGCAGCTTGCCCGAAAATTCTTCGCCGTCGCCAGAGAACTCAAACCCGACCGGGAATTCCGCAGGCAGCAGCAGGTTGACGGTGCCGTCGCCGTTTTCCACGAACTTGATTTCCGGGAGGCTGACGGTGCCGGACCCGTCCTCTTCGGGGATCGGCATGACCATAGACACATCGGAAACGGTCAGGGTGCTGCCGGAAATGGATTCGGTGCCGGACACGGTGTAGCCGGTGCTGGTCAGGTACGCTTTCCACTCGGCCCAGACGTCCTGAGCGCTGAGATCGGCGAGGGCGCCCTGGGCTGAAACAACCAAAATTGCCGCTGCGGCACCGCCGCGCGCAAAAATTCGGGACATTAGAGAACCTTTCTCTGTGAGATAATTGAAATCATCGTCGGCCCGGCGGGCGGTGCCGTCAAGGGGGCCTTGGGCTGGACCGCTCCCCTTAACCGCTTTACCACTTGGGACAGCAGCCACTTGGAGGGACAGCGGATGGATTTCAATGGAAAAACAGTTGTAATTACAGGGGCCAGCCGCGGCATCGGCGCGGATGCGGCCCGGGTGTTTGCCGCTGCCGGGGCCAATCTGGCCTTGCTGGCAAGGAGCGGCGCGGCGCTGCAGGAACTGGCGGCGGAAATCGGCGGGAACGTGCTGACCTTCGCCTGCGATGTGGCTGACTATGCCGCGGTGGCGGCGGCGCTGTCGGAGACGCACCGGAAATTCGGCAGCCTGGATGTTCTGATCAACAATGCCGGCGTGATCGAACCGATCGCCAGGCTGGAGGCGGCTGAGCCAGACGACTGGGGCAAGCTGATCGACATCAACGTCAAAGGCGTGTTCAACGGGATCCGGGCCGCGCTGCCGCTGATGAAGCCCGCGGGCGGCGGCACCATCATCACCGTCAGCTCCGGCGCTGCGCACCGCCCGCTGGAGGGCTGGAGCGCCTATTGCACCTCCAAGGCGGGTGCGGCGATGCTGACCAGCGCGCTGGACCTGGAGGAGCGCGAAAACGGCATCCGCGCTATGGGCCTGTCGCCGGGTACGGTGGCAACCCGGATGCAGCGCGAGATCAAGGCCAGTGGCATCAACCCGGTGAGCGCGCTGGAGTGGGAAGACCACATCCCGCCGGAATGGCCAGCCCGGACGCTCTTGTGGATGTGCACGGCCGACGCTGACAATTATATCGGCGAGGAAGTCTCCCTGCGGGAAGACAGCATCCGCCAGCGGGTCGGACTGGCATGATCGGGCTGGACATCGCGGACAGCGGCCTGTGGACCATCACCATCAACCGCCCGGACAAGGCCAATTCGCTGACCGGCGCGATGCTGACCGAGCTGGCAGAGATCGCCGAGCGCGCGCAGGAGGCGCGCGGGCTGATCCTGACCGGCACCGGCAAGGTCTTCAGCGCCGGTGCCGACCTGGACGAGGCACGGGCCGGTCTGGCGACTTCTCCGGTGTGGGAGCGGCTGTCGAATGCGATGGCCGCCGTGCCCTGCCTTAAGGTCGCTGCGCTGAACGGAACCCTCGCGGGTGGCGCCAACGGCATGGTGCTGGCTTGCGATATCCGCCTTGCCGTGCCGTCGGCCAAGGTCTTCTATCCGGTGATGAAGCTCGGCTACCTGCCGCAGCCCTCGGACGCGGGCCGGATGGCGGCGCTGATCGGGCCTGCGCGCACCAAGATGATCCTGGCGGCAGGGCAGAAGATCACCGCGCAGGAAGCCTATGATTACGGTCTCGTCGACCGGATCGTGGAGCCGGACGCGCTGATGGCCACCGCGCAGGACCTGCTGGCGCATTCGCTGGCGGCCAAGCCGGAGACCGCCGCCGGGATCCTGAGGATGTGCCGGTGAAGCGGCTGTCCGGTGTGAAGCTGCAGGTGCAGGATCTCGAACGGCTGGCCCGGTTCTATTCGGATGTGCTGGGCATGACGGCGCGCAGCGGCAACGGCGGATGGCGCGCAGGCTATGCAGGGGCGGACGCCGATCTGGTCCTGCAGCCGGGCGGCCGCCCGGTTCCGCATTCACGGGAGGAGCGGTATTGGAAAATCGGCATCTGCCTGCCCGATCTGGACACCGCCTGCGAACAGCTGCGGCAGAAGGGGGTAGAGGTCTCTGCCCCGCACCAGTTCCGCGACATCGGCTATATGGCGCATCTGCACGATCCCGAAGGCTTTGCCATCGAGCTGCTGCAGCATGACTTCCAGGGCAAACGGCCCGACGGGGCGGGCGACCCGGCGCTGCCGCTGGGCGGCGGGGCGCATCTTGGGCAGATCACCTTGCGCACCGGCGACATCGCCGCCGAACTGGCCATGCACTCGGACATGACGCTGCTGGCGGTTCAGGACGTGGCGGAGTTCGGCTTTGACCTGCATTTCCTGGCCTATACGGAGGAAACCCCGCCGGATCCCGATCTGCGGGCTGTGGCAAACCGGCCCTGGCTGTGGAAGCGGCCGTATACGACGCTGGAATTCCAGCATATTGCCGGGGCCGACCTGCGCGACAGCCCGGCGTTTCTGGGGCTGGAGATCACCTAGCGCTTGCGCCGCTTGCCGGGCACGCGGGAACGGAAGCCCGGCGGGCGTTTCTGCACCCAGACGATGAACTTGGCCAGCCGCGGGTGTGTTTTCAGCGCTTCCGGGGTGCTGTACTCGCGGGCCAGTTCTGCCTCCGTCAGCGTCGCGTGGATCTCGCGGTGGCAGATGTCATGCAGCAGCACGGTCGGCCCGCCCTTGCCTCCTTTCAGTTTTGGGATCAGATGGTGCAGGCTTTGCGGAACGCCGTCGGGAATGGGACGGCCGCAAAGCGGGCAGACCGGATCGGACATGTGCGGGCCTCTTGCGGTTTCGTGCGCTGAATAGACACGCTGGCGGCGGGCGCTGGCAAGGGGATGGCATGACGGAAACGTGGGACGCAGTGGTGATCGGCGCCGGGCCTGCAGGTCTGATGGCGGCAGAGGAACTGGGCCGCGCCGGGCACCGGGTGCTGGTGATCGAGGCCAAGCCGTCGGTTGCGCGCAAGTTCCTGATGGCGGGCAAGTCCGGCCTGAACCTGACCAAGGATGAGCCTTTTGAGCAGCTGATCACGCATTATGGCGGCGCAGCGGACTGGCTGGCACCGATGATCCGCGCCTTTGATGCGCAAGCGGTGCAGGATTGGGCACTGGGGCTGGGGAGCACGTTGTTCACCGGATCGACGGGCCGGGTGTTTCCCACGGTGATGAAGGCCTCGCCGCTGCTGCGCGCCTGGCTGGCGCGGCTGGACGGGTACGGTGCTCAGATCCGCACCCGCTGGCGCTGGACCGGCTGGGACGGCGCTGCGCTCGCCTTTGAGACGCCGGAGGGGCCGCAGCGGATCGGGGCCGGGGCCGTGGTTCTGGCGCTGGGCGGCGCCAGTTGGGCTCGGCTCGGCTCGGACGGGGCATGGGTGCCGCATCTGCGTGAAAAGAGCGTGAAAACCGCGCCGTTCCAGCCGGCCAATGCGGGTCTGCTGGTGGAATGGTCCGCG
Organism: Leisingera sp. UBA4491; assembly: GCF_002388965.1. Classification (NCBI taxonomy): domain Bacteria; kingdom Pseudomonadati; phylum Pseudomonadota; class Alphaproteobacteria; order Rhodobacterales; family Roseobacteraceae; genus Leisingera; species Leisingera sp. UBA4491. The sequence continues at coordinate 49,671 of NZ_DGNN01000029.1, forward strand.
CATATGAAGCCTCAGTTCGGCCAGCCGCTGAAGGGCATTGCCCTGCGCGCCGGCAGCCTGGCGTCGCGCGGTGAGGCGGTCATTTCGGAGCGCGGCCTGGAGGGCGGCGGCGTTTATTCCGTCTGCGCGGCGGTCCGGGAGGGTGCGGTTCTGCAGATGGATCTGCTGCCGGACATGGATGCGGCGGAGATTGCCAGCCGCCTGTCCCGGCCGCGCGGCAAGGCGAGTTTTTCCAACCATCTGCGCAAGGTGCTGAAGCTGGGACCCGCGCGAACGGCGGTGTTGCAGGAATTCGGGCGACCGCTGCCGCAGGATGCGCAGACCCTGGCGCAGCTGATCAAGGCGCTGCCGGTGCAGCACGCAGGCTTGCGCCCGATGGATGAGGCGATTTCCACCGCAGGCGGCGTCTGCCGCGGCGCGCTGGAGGACACCCTGATGCTGAAACAGCTCCCCGGCACGTTCTGCGCCGGGGAGATGCTGGATTGGGAAGCGCCCACCGGCGGCTACCTTCTGACCGGATGCCTGGCGACCGGGCGCTGGGCGGGCCGGGCGGCGGCGGCTTACTTGGCGAGTGCCGCGACCCGCTGAAAGGCAGGGCGCTCCCGCATCCGCTTGCCGTAGTCCTGGATCTTCTCGCCCTCGACCGGGAATTTGGCGCTGCGCGCCCAGTTCAGGCAATGGGTGAAGATGATGTCGGCGATGGTGAAGTCCTCGCCCATCAGGAAGGGACCGGTCATCTTGTCCTCAAGCCGCGCCAGATTGTGGCCGAACTCCCATTTCAGGCTGCCTTTCACCTCCGGCACCCGCTGTTCCTCGGGCAGGATAAAGCTGTGGCGGGCCGCGGCCCACAGGACGGCGTCGAACTCGTCCAGCAGCAGATGGGTGATCGCGTCCTGCTTGGCGCGGGCCACCGTCCCGGCGGGCGCTGTCAGCGCGCCGTGCTTGTCGGCCAGATAGGTGATGATGGCGGTCGAATCGGTGATGACCTCCCCCTCTGCCTGCAGCACCGGCACCTTGCCCGAGATATTCAGCGCCTGAACCTCCGGGCTGCGGGGGCCGTGCGGGTGGAGCTCATAAGGCTCGCCAAGCTCTTCAAGCGCCCAGAGCACCCGGAAGGTGCGGGTGAGCGGCATGCCTGTGACGGTGTACATCATCTCTCTCCTGTTCATGTGCGGGTAAGATGCGCCGCCGGCGGAGGCGGATCAAGCGGGACGGCGCGCCGCCGGTTCAGCGGGCGCGGCCCAGCATTGCCAGCCGGATCAGCGCCCGTTCCATCAGCGCCAGCGCCGGGGCGGTCTGGCCGGCAGACCGCAAGGCCAGATCGGTGTCGGTGATGATGGTCAGCGCGGTTTCCAGCCGGTTCGCGCCCCAGTTCTGCGCCTGCCGCAGCATCCGGTCGCGGCGCTTGCCATAGAGCGGCGGGCGCAGATGGCCGATGCCCTGGGCCGGGCCGCCGGGGGCGGCTGCGATGGTGTAGAGCGTGCGGAAATGCCGTGTCGCGCCGATGCACAGCGTGACCGCGTTGGTGCCCTGCGCCTGCAGGCGGCGGATCAGCGGGCCGATTTCGGCGCTGCGCCCCTCGGCCACCACGTGCAGCACGTCATCCAGCGCGGCTTCGGTCGATTGCGGGGCAACGGCGGCGATATCCTCCAGCGCCAGCGGGCTGCTGTCGCCGTGTTTGTACAGCGCCAGCTTCTCGATCATGCGGGAGAAGTCGCCGGGGCCGGTGTCATTGGCGATATCGGTAAGCGCCGACATGCTGTCGGCGGGCACGCCGCGGATGCCGGCCTCGCCGAGGATGCGTTCGATCTCGGCCCGCGAGGGCGGATCATCGTAGATGCCCGCGGCGTAGGCGTTGTTGTGGCCCTCAAACGCCTTGCGCAGTTTGGACGTGGCCTTGAGCTGCCCGGCAGTGACAACGATCTGGGCATCGCCCGGCTGCCATTCCTCCAGCGCTGCGGTGATGGCAGGCGTGGCCGTGTCGTTGGCGCCCTCGACAAAGACCGCCCGGATGCCGGGAAAGAACCCGACTGCCTTCACCGCATCCAAAAGCTGGGCCGGATCCTTGCGCAGGTCTGCGCCGGGCAGGCGGCTCAGGCGCATCTCTTCCTCGGCGCCGGGGCCAAGCAGGGTGGCCAGCACCTGCTGCCGCTTGAGCGACACGCGCATGGCGTCGGCGCCATAGATCAGGATGCCGGTTTTGCCCGGATCGGGCTTGGCGAAATACCCGTCTGCCTCGCGCGGGGAGAGCTTCATTCTGCCGGCGCGGAGAGATCCGCAGTTGCCAGGATCTGTGTCGTGATCTGGTCTGCCAAAATCACCATCAGCCGCTCATGCGCGTCGCGCTCGCCCGCCAGCGTTTCCACGGTGGAGCCGGTGGCGGAGTAGCCGGTGAAGTTCCGCACGGTGCCGCTGGAGACAATATTGCCAGCTGACAATCGTGTTAGGGAATAGTTAACCGTTCCGATCACCGAATAGCGGGTGATCTCATTTCCGGCGGTGATTGCCTGCCCTTCTTCCTGGGTGCTGAGCGTCAGATCCAGCCGGTAGTCCGGGCTGCCGCCGCGGCCCAGCCGCTGTTCCAGGTTCTGCACCAGGAAATAGGCGTCGGTGCCGGTGGCGCCTGTGATCTCCTCGGGTGCCTGAACCGCGATCCGCCCATGCAGCGCGGACCCGGTGCCGCCGGGAGCGTACACCGGGGTAAAGCCGCAGGCCGCTGCCACCAGGGGCAGGGCCAGCAGCAGGGTTCTGCGGTTAAGCAACGACATTCACGATCCGGCCCGGCACAACGATCACCTTCTTCGGAGCGCTGCCATTCAGCGCCTTTTGCACAGCTTCATGCGCGAGGGCCAGTTTTTCAACCTCTGCCTTGTCCAGATCCTTGGCGACCTCAATTTCGCCGCGGCGCTTGCCGTTGATCTGGATCGGCAGGGTGACAGTGTCCTCGACCAGCATCGCGTCGTCCGCAACCGGCCAGGGTGCTGTGGCGCACAGGCCTTCGCCGCCCTGATGGTTCCAGATGTCCTCTGCCAGGTGCGGGGTCATCGGGGACATCAGCTGCGCCAGCGTCATCACCGCCTGGCGCTGCACCTTATAGCTGGCCTTGGATTTCGACAGCGTGCCGGTGAAGGCGTAAAGTTTGGCAATCGCGGCGTTGAAGCCGAAGGAATCGATGCCCAGCGTCACGTCGCGGATGCACTTATGCATCTCGCGCAGCAACTCCTCGTCGCCTTCGCCATCGGCGTTGCGGTCCATCTCCCCGATCCGGTCGCACAGGTTCCAGACCCGGTTCAGGTGCTTGTGCGCGGCCTCGGCACCGGAAGCGGTCCATTCCACGTCCCGCTCGGGCGGCGAATCGGACAGCACGAACCAGCGCGCGGTGTCGGCGCCAAAGGACGAGATGATGTGCAGCGGGTCCACCACGTTGTTCTTGGACTTCGACATCTTGGCGGAGGGGATGATTTCCACCTCGGTGCCGTCCTTGAGGAAGCCCTTGCCGTCCTTCAGTTCCACTTCCTCGGGGTAGTGGTAGACCGGGCGGTGATTGCCGCCGGTGGTCTTGTAGATCGCGTGGGTCACCATGCCTTGGGTGAACAGCGCGTCAAACGGCTCCTTCGATTTCTCCGGCAGGTGGCCGCAGATGTGCATCGCGCGGGCAAAGAAGCGCGAGTACAGCAGGTGCAGAATCGCGTGCTCGATGCCGCCGATGTACTGGTCGACGTTCATCCAGTATTCGGCCTCGGCCATGTCGGTCGGGGTTTCGGCGCGCGGGGCGGTGAAACGGGCGAAATACCAGGACGAGTCCACGAAGGTGTCCATGGTGTCGGTTTCGCGCTGGGCCGGCTTGCCGCAGGACGGGCATGCGCAGTCGCGCCAGGTCGGGTGGCGGTCCAGCGGGTTGCCCGGAACAGAGAAGTCGATCGGTTTGCCGCCCTCATCATAAGGAAGCGCAATCGGCAGGTTCTCTTTCTTCTCCGGCACCACGCCGCAGTCTGCGCAGTGGACCACAGGGATAGGGCAGCCCCAGTAGCGCTGGCGGGAGAGGCCCCAGTCGCGCAGGCGGTATTTAGTGACGCCTTGGCCCCAGCCGGCCTTTTCCGCGAAGTCGACGGTGGCGTTGATCGCATCTTCGCCGGTGGCCTCGGTCAGCCCGGCGAAATGATCCACCCAGCGGACCTTTTCGGACTTCGGCGGCACCAGGGCCTCGGTTGCGACCGGCGCGTCCTCATCCAGTGCAAAGAAGGCGTTGGTGACCGGCAGGTCATACTTGCGGCAGAAATCCAGGTCGCGCTGGTCATGCGCCGGGCAGGCAAAGATCGCGCCGGTGCCGTAATCCATCAGGATGAAATTGGCGATCCAGACCGGCAGCTCCCAGTCGGGGTTCAGCGGATGCTTCACGCGGATGCCGGTGTCATAGCCCAGCTTCTCCGCCGTTTCGATGGCTTCCTCGGTGGTGCCGCCCTTGCGGCACTCGGCAACAAACGCTGCAACCTCTTCCGATTCGGCCTCCAGCGCCTTGGCAACCGGGTGATCGGGCGAGATGCCGACGAACGATGCCCCCATCAGCGTGTCCGGGCGGGTGGTGTAGACCTCGATCGGCGCGCCGCCGTCGGTGCGCTCGAACGAGAACTGCAGGCCGCGCGACTTGCCGATCCAGTTTTCCTGCATCAGGCGGACCTTGGCGGGCCAGTTTTCCAGGGTGTCCAGCGCCGACAGCAGCTCTTCGGAGAAATCGGAGATCTTGAAGAACCACTGGGTCAGCTCGCGCCGCTCCACCAGCGCGCCGGAGCGCCAGCCGCGGCCGTTCTCGACCTGCTCGTTGGCCAGCACGGTCATGTCGATGGGGTCCCAGTTCACCACCGCGTTCTTGCGGTAGACCAGGCCCTTTTCCAGGAAGTCGAGGAACAGCGCCTGCTGCTGGCCGTAATATTCCGGGTCGCAGGTCGCGAACATGCGGCTCCAGTCCAGCGACAGGCCCAGCGGCTTCATCTGCTCGACCATCGTGTCGATGTTGGAGTACGTCCAGTCCTTGGGGTGTCCGCCGGACGCCATCGCGGCGTTTTCGGCGGGCATGCCGAAGGCGTCAAACCCCATTGGATGCAGCACGTTATGGCCGGTCGACAGCTTGTAGCGCGCGATCACGTCGCCCATCGTGTAGTTGCGCACATGGCCCATGTGCAGTTTCCCCGACGGGTAGGGGAACATCTCCAGCACATAGTACTTGGGCTTGCCGCCGGTTCGCTTGGCCTGGAAAATTCCGGCCTCGTCCCAGGCTTTCTGCCATCGTGCTTCGATTTCAGGAGCTATGTAACGCGGCATCAGAGCGGTCCTTTGCATGAAAACGCCGGGCAAGTGGCCCGGCGCATCTGATAATGGGGTTTGGCTGGTGTTTCCAGTGCGCAGCGGGTCAGAGTTTCTTGTCCGCGATGCGTAGCTGCCGAGCGCGGGAAAGAATCGCATCTTCGACCGCCCGGGTGGTGCTGGCGCTGACCGGGCCGCCCTTGGACTGCAGGGCCACATTCAGCGAGCGCGCGTCCAGCGCCGGGTCCTTGATATGGATGGTCGCCCGGTAGGAGCGGCCGCCGCCCGGCGGGGTGCCGTAGCCGGTGACAATGACACCGGTGAACGGATCGACCGACTGCACCGGCAGGAACGACAGCACATCCAGGCTGGCGGTCCACAGGTAGCGGTTCACCTGAACGGTCTGATCCGGCTTGGCGTTCAGGAAGTCAAAGACCGAGGACTTGGTCGCGGCGCCCTGAATCTCTTCCTTGTGGCTGATTGTCCGGGCCGTGCTGGACGGCGCATCGCCGCCTCTGTTGCCGCCGCACGCCGCGAGGCTGAGACAGATCGCACCGACCAAAGTTACCCGCAGGGTCTTTCCGTATTCCATAACCGCTCCCGGAGCCATTTTCTGCGCGAACACCTAACGCAAGCCAAGCCGGCGGAGCAAGGGCTTTGGCTGCTATAGTGAGGCTGTTGTGCTGCGCCGCCGGGTGTTTCCGCCGTAACCCGGGCTTATCCGGCGGCACAGTGCGCCAGGGGCGGGCAGACTGTGGCAAAGCTGCACCATCCCGGGCCGCATCGTTTCGCCTGACTTTCCCAAGACTTGCCAAAACGGGGCCGAAAGAGCGAAACCCCTTGGCATACCCACGCCGGATTCCCCGGTTTGGGCTGAGGAATAGAAACCGAGGGAAAAACATGAAAAAGGTTCTCTTCGCGACTACCGCGCTGATCGCCACCGCAGGCATGGCCGCGGCAGAAGTCAAAATCTCCGGCTACGGCCGTTTCGGCCTGGACTGGAACGAAGCAAACGACGTTGCCGGTAACCTGGACAACACCGACGCAACCAACATCACCAGCCGTTTCCGTCTGACCTTTGACGCGTCGACCGAAACCGACGGCGGCGTGACCGTTGGCGGCCGTATCCGCGCCCAGGCAGAAAACCGTGACGGCAATCAGGGCCGTGCAACCTTCTCCAGCCCGCAGTTCCACGTCGCATACGGCGGCCTGCGTGTGAACGTCGGCAACATCTGGGGCGCGATCGACTCCGCACCGGGCCTGTACCTGAACACCACCTCGGTTGGCACCGGCATCGACGGCATGGGCTTCAATTCCCTGGCCATCAAAGGCGCTGGCTTTGACACCTTCACCTCCGCAGGCGTTGGCCGTGGCGGCATCGAAGCCATCTACTCCGCTGGCGGCTTCACCGGTCACGTCTCCTACTCGAAGCAGAACGGCACCGCAGGCACCTCGACCGACGCGAACGGTGTTGAGCGCACCGCGCTGATGCTGAACTACTCGTTCGGCGACTACTTCGTGACCGGCGCATACCAGTCCGCAGACAACGGCCGTACCATCACCAAAGGTGGCGTTGCTGTGGAAGCTGACGACGATGTGATCTTCCTGGCAGGTGGTGCTGACTTCGGCCAGTTCGGCGCAACTCTGCAGCTGGCACAGACCGAAGAAGCAGACAGCATCACCCTGGCTGGTGAAGCAGAAGTCGGCGCAGCCTCGACCGTGATCGCATGGGTCAACTCCACCGACATCGACACCGGCGTGACCGCAGGTCAGACCGTGACCGACGGCACCGCCTTCGGCATCAACTACGAGTACGATCTGGGCGGCGGCGTGACCTTTGTTGCTGGCTACGTGAACACCGCAGCTGACGACAACGACAACTCGGTTCAGGCAGGTCTGCACTTCAGCTTCTAAGCTGAAGCACGCCTAGCGTGACTTTCGGGGCGGGTTCCTTCGGGGCCCGCCCTTTTCTTTTGCCTCTTAACATTGGCGGCCAAACAGTGTTTTTTGCGGCCAAACAGAGATGAGGCCGGACCCATGCCGCTAGAAGATATCAAATCCAGGATTGCCAAGGCCGAAGCAAACGCAGGCCGCGCGCCGGGCAGTGTTCAGCTGATCGCGGTGTCCAAGGTGCAGCCGGACGAGCGGGTCGAAGCGGTGCTGGAAGAAGGCCACCGCTGTTTTGGCGAGAACAAGGTGCAGGAGGCCGCAGGCAAATGGCCTGCCTTCGCCGAGCGCTACGACGGGATCGACCTGCACCTGATTGGCCCGTTGCAAACCAACAAGGCGCGCCAGGCGATGGAGCTGTTTGACAGCATTCACTCGGTGGACCGCCCGAAACTGGCCAAGACCCTGGCCCGGCTGGCGCAGGAGCTGGGCACGTGCCCGGACCTGTTCATTCAGGTGAACACCGGCGAAGAGGAGCAGAAAGCGGGCGTGATGCCGGCAGAAGCGGATGCGTTCATCGCCGAATGCCGTGCGCTGGATCTGCCGGTCAAGGGCCTGATGTGCATCCCGCCGGTGGATGAGGAGCCGAGCCTGCATTTCGCGCTGCTGGCCAAGATTGCCAAACGCAACGGCCTGCAGGGCCTGTCGATGGGCATGAGCGGCGATTTCGAGTCAGCCATCGCACTTGGCGCCACCCATGTCCGGGTCGGCTCTGCCATCTTTGGTGCCCGGACTTACTGAGGCGTAAAAGTTTTGGAAAAACTTTTGCCAAGACTTATTAGACAAGTCTTGGCTGCGTCAGGCGCGGCCCAAGGGCGGCACGATGAGCCGGGTGCCCGGCTGGAGGCGGGCGGCCAGCCAGTGGAGGCCGGCCCGGGAAAAGGCGATGCAGCCTTCGGTGGGAAACCCCGGACGCCGCCATTGATGCAGGAAGATGGCTGAGCCTTTGCCGGGCACGGCGTCCGGCCAGTTCCAATCCGTGACCAGGATCAGATCATACAGCGGATCCGCCCGGCGCAGCTTTTCGTGGCTGAAGGCATAAGGCGCCCGGACATGGCGGTTGTAGGCGCTGTGGCCTGCATCATCCGACCACAGATCGCCTGGGCCGATCGGCTCTGCCCAGGGGGCAGGGCGGGCGAGGCGGTCCGGGCGGTACAGCATTCCCGCAATCCGGTGAATGCCAACGGGCGTGGCACCGTCGCCTTCGCGTTTGGCGCGGGACAGCCCGCCTTTGCCGATGGAGCAGGGCAGGACCCGGCCTAGGAAACGCACGCCGCGCGGAGTGAGGACCAGATCGGCCGGCGTCATTACAGCATGTGCCCGGATTTGCGGGCCTTTGTCGCCAGGTAATGCTGGTTGTGGGCGTTTTCACCGACATGCAGCGCCACCCGCTCCGCCACATGCACTCCGGTTTTTTCCATCATCGCGATTTTGTTCGGGTTGTTGGTCAGCAGCCGCACCTGGGAAAACCCCATCTTCTGCAGGATCGCGGCGCCCAGGCGGAAATCGCGCTCATCATCTTCAAAGCCGAGCCGGTGGTTGGCTTCCACCGTGTCAAAGCCCTGATCCTGCAAGGAATAGGCCCGCATCTTGTTGGCGAGACCGATGCCGCGCCCCTCCTGGTTGAGGTACAGAAGAACACCTGCACCTTCTTCGCCCATCTGCGCCAGCGCGCCGCGCAGCTGCGGGCCGCAATCGCACTTGAGCGAGCCCAGCACATCGCCGGTGAAGCAAGCCGAATGCAGCCGCGCCAGCACCGGTTTGGAACGGTCGGGGCGGCCGATTTCGACGGCGTAATGCTCCTCGGCGCCATCCTCGGGCCGGAAGATGTGCAGGCGCCCGGCTTCGGCGGCGTCCATCGGCAGGCGGGCCGCAGCCACCGGATGCAGGGGCGAGCTTTCACTGAGCAGCGGTGCCGCGGCAGTCCGGGACAGGGTGGTCAGCCCGTGACCCGCGGCAAATTCAGCCGCCCCGCTGAGCGGCACGAGGGCCGCGGCCGGCAGCAGGCGCGCGGATTTCACCAGCGCAATCGCCAGCCGGTGCAGGTCCGCACTGCCGCCGCGCTGGCTCGACAGCGGGCCTTTCATCGGTGTGTTCAGGTCGTCTGCCGGGTCTGCCAGCGCCTGGATCCAATGCAGCCCTTCGGATGCGGGAACGGCCACGCGGGCGATATCCTCGTCGTAAACCCGGGCTTTCAGCGTATCCGCCCGGCGCGCGGTCAGGGCCAGCGACAGGTCCCCCAGCGCCCGCATGTCTGCCAAGCGTGCCTCTGTCAGGGATTCGACAGCAATCGCCAGGGCCGCTTCCTCGCCGTTTGCCAGCACCACCGGCAGCCCCATGCGCAGATCGACCCGGGCGCGGGCCAGCAGTTCGATCATCGTGGGCATCAGGCTCATGCGGGGTATCCGGTGTTATTCTGTAACAAAGGCTCGCCGTCTTTACGCCCAAATGCAACGGATGTGAAACAATTTCCATGTCATGGACACGTCGGCGTGAGAGTTTTGCAGCAAATCTTGCCGCGGGCGCAAGGGATGCGCATTTGTGGTTTCAAGAACAGGAGGGTGAGCCGATGGCGCAACTGAAGAAAATTCTGCTGGTTGATGATGACGAAGACCTGCGCGAAGCCTTGAGCGAGCAGCTGGTGATGACCGAGGACTTCGATGTCTTTGAAGCTGAGAACGGTCAAAGCGCGATGGAGCGCGCCAAGGAAGCCCTATATGACCTTATCATTCTGGATGTCGGCCTGCCGGACACCGACGGGCGGGAGCTGTGCCGCCTGATGCGCAAGCAGGGGGTGAAGTCGCCGATTCTGATGCTGACCGGCCACGACAGCGATGCCGATACCATCTTGGGGCTGGATGCCGGCGCCAACGACTATGTCTCCAAGCCGTTCAAGTTCCCGGTGCTTCTGGCCCGCATCCGCGCCCAGCTGCGCCAGCATGAGCAGTCGGAGGATGCGGTCTTTGCGCTGGGGCCTTACACGTTCAAGCCTGCGATGAAACTGCTGATCACCGAGGATGACCGCAAGATCCGGCTGACGGAGAAAGAGACCAATATCCTCAAGTTCCTCTACCGCTCCAGCGACGGTGTGGTGCCGCGCGATGTGCTGCTGCATGAGGTCTGGGGCTACAATGCGGGTGTCACCACCCACACGCTGGAAACCCATATCTACCGGCTGCGGCAGAAAATCGAGCCCGACCCGTCGAATGCGCGCCTGCTGGTGACGGAATCAGGCGGATACCGGCTGGTTGCCTGACACACGCGTTGAGCCAGATCAAAGAAGACACTAGAGTTCATCTTTAGACTGTATTCGATCCCGCGCATATCCGGGTTACGATATGCACCTCCCTGTTGGACTTGGCCGGGCCTCTTGCCCGGCCTTTTTTTGGGCGCCGGGCCGCACGGGGCCTTTGCGCAATTCCTCTCTGGCCCTTCCTGGCCGGGGCGGGCAGTATCGCGCCCGAACCCGGATTTCATGATGAGGCGCGCGATGCCATTTACCCTTGCCACCTGGAACATCAACTCGGTCCGCCTGCGCGAGCCGATTGTGCAAAAGCTCTTGCAGGAGGAAGGGCCGGATGTGCTGTGCCTGCAGGAGTGCAAAAGCCCGGTGGAGAAGATCCCGGTGGAGGGGTTTGCGGCGCTCGGCTACCGCCACATGGTTGCGCGCGGGCAGAAGGGGTATAACGGCGTTGCAATCCTGTCGCGGCTGCCGATCGAGGATGCCGGGGAGCAGGACTTTGCCGCCCTTGGCCATGCCAGGCATGTGGCCGGGCGGCTGGAGAACGGGGTGGTGATCCACAACTTCTATGTGCCGGCGGGCGGCGATGTGCCGGACCGGGAGGTGAATGAAAAGTTCGGCCAGAAGCTGGATTACCTGACAGCCATGCGCGACTGGTTCCATGCGGACAAGCCGGAGAAATCCGTTCTCGTCGGCGACCTGAACATCGCGCCGCGCGAAGATGACGTCTGGGATCACAAGAAGCTGCTGAAGGTGGTGAGCCACACGCCTGTGGAGGTCGCGCATCTGGCCGAAACCCAGGAGGCGGGCGGCTGGATCGACATCACACGACGCGATATCCCTGAGGGCAAGCTCTACAGCTGGTGGTCCTACCGCGCGCGCGACTGGGATGCGGCGGACAAGGGGCGGCGGCTGGATCATGTCTGGGCGACACCGGATATTGCCGGGGCGGGCCATTCCAGCCGCATTCTGCGCGATGCCCGCGGCTGGGAAAAACCCAGCGACCACGCGCCGGTGTTTGCAACCTTCGATCTCTGACCGCGGGCGGGGGAGGGTGGGGGTCTCCCGCCTGATCCGGGTCCTCCGCTAGAGGACCCTTCTCCGTTGGGCCTGGCACTGCGCTGGCGCGCAGTGCGGGCACGCCGCGCGGCAGCGCGGCGCGCGGCCCAACGCCGCCAGGGAGCTGGCGCAGCCAGGGCCTGCCAGCGGGGGCGGGAGCGCGCCGGGCCAGCCCAGCCCGACCTTGGATCACGCGGTCAGGGTCATCAGCGGCAGCACCGCCATGCGGCTGCTAACGCTCCAGGGATGTGCGTGCCGGTTGCAGGCGGCATCATCCGGCCGCATCAGCCGTTGCGATGCGGCAAAGAGGTCAGACCGGGGCCGCGCCGCGGTCAACTCCTCTCTTGGTTTCCGGCGCGCAGGATTCCATATAGGGGGTAAGTTCCAAGCGGAGAACAAACTGATGAGCGACATTTTTGGCAGCGCCGCACCGGCGGGCGATCTGATCAAGGACGTGACCGAAGCCACCTTTATGCAGGACGTTGTCGATGCGTCGATGCAGGCTCCGGTGATCGTGGATTTCTGGGCCCCCTGGTGCGGTCCCTGCAAGACCCTGGGTCCGATGCTGGAGGCGGCCGTCACCAAGGCCAAGGGCGCTGTAACCATGGCCAAGATCAACGTCGACGAGAACCAGCGCCTGGCGCAGGCGCTGGCGCAGCAGGGGCTGCCGCTGCAATCCATCCCGACCGTTGTCGCCTTTGTGCAGGGCCGTCCGGTCGACATGTTCCAGGGCGCCTTGCCGGCGTCGGAAATCGACGCCTTCCTGAAGAAAGTGATCGAGGCCGCGGGCGGCACCGCCGATGGCGGGCTTGGCGAAGCGCTGGAGGCCGCGGAACAGATGCTGGCCGAAGGCGCGGTTGCGGATGCGGCCCAGACCTTTGCAGCCATCCTGGGCGAGGACGACAAGAGCGCCGCCGCCTACGGCGGTCTGGCGCGGGCCCATATTGCCCTGGGCGAACTGGATCAGGCCGAAGCGGTGCTGAACGGCGCCCCTGCGGACATCGCCTCCGCGGCGGAAATCGAAGCGGCTTTTGCGCAGATCGAGCTTGCCCGCCAGGCGGAGAATGCCGGTCCGGTGGTGGAGCTGCGGGCCGCTGTCGAGGCAAACCCCGGCGATCACCAGGCCCGCTTCGATCTGGCGCAGGCGCTGCATGCAACCGGCGACGCCGATGCAGCCGTTGCTGAACTGCTGGAGCTGTTCCGCCGCGACCGGGACTGGAATGACGGGGCCGCCAAGACGCAGCTCTTCACCATCTTCGACGCGCTCAAGCCGAACGACCCGGTGGTTCTGAACGGGCGGCGCAAGCTGAGCTCGATGATATTTGCCTAAGATCGGGGCAGCACTACACTCTGTCCTATGATCCAGCCAGCCGATCTGCCGGACACCATTGCCGTGTTTCCCTTGCCCGGGGCGCTTTTGCTGCCCCGCTCACGCCTGCCGCTGCACATCTTTGAGCCGCGGTATCTGCAGATGCTTGAAGACACGCTGAAAACGCGGCAGCGGCTGATCGGCATGGTGCAGCCTTGCCCGGGGCCGAACGGGCAGGGCGAAGACCTGCATGCGATCGGCTGCGCCGGGCGGGTCACCCAGTTCTCCGAGACCGAAGACGGGCGGTACCTGGTCACGCTGTCTGGCGTGTCCCGGTTCCGCGTCACCCGCGAGTCCAGCGGGTTTGCCCCGTACCGGCGCTGCGATGTCAGCTGGGCAGGATTTGAACGCGACCTGGGCCGGACCGAGGCGGATGCGGCGCTCGACCGCCCCTCGTTCCTGAACCTGCTGGAACGGTTCTTTACCGCCCGCAGCCTGTCGACCGACTGGGAGGCGCTGAAAGAGGCTGAGGATGAGCTGCTGATCAATTCGCTGGCGATGCTGCTGGAGTTCGACCCCGAGGACAAACAGGCCTTGCTCGAGGCGCCCTGCCTTGCGACAAGGCGGGAAACGCTTGTCACTTTGATCGAATTCGCCCTGCGCGGCGGCTCTCAGGAGGAAACCCTGCAATGACCGAACCACAGGTGCCGGCCTTTGACCGGCGGATGCTGGAAGCGCTGGTCTGTCCGCTGACCCAGACGGTGCTGGACTATGATGCCCAGGCACAGGAGCTGATCTCGCGCGCGGCCAATCTCGCCTTTCCGATCCGCAACGGCATCCCGGTGATGCTGGTGGATGAGGCGCGCGAGCTGAACTAGGTCCGGTTCCAGCACGGAACGGTCCGGACAGCCGCAGCACTGCGCGCCAGCGCGGTGCCGCGCCCAACTGTGCAGGGGCATCCCTGGGGATGGTCCGGAGCAGGCGGGAGCCCGCCCGCAGGTTGCTTCGGCGCGGCGCCGTCTAGATCGCCTGGCCTTTCAGCAGCCGGGGCAGGTCGCCGGTCAGCCCGGCCGCTTCACGCACGAAATTGCGGCGCAGCCCCGGGATCGCGCCGGCCACGCCCATGCCGATGTCCCGGCCCAGCCGCAGCAGCGGGTTGTCGTTGGAAAACAGCCGGTTGAACACATCCGTGGCCGCCACCAGAGAAGCCGTGTCAAAGCGGCGCCATTGCTGATAGCGCTCCATCACCAGCGGCGAGCCGATATCTTCACCGCGCCGGGTGGCTTCGGTGATCACTTCGGCCAGCGCTCCGACATCGCGCAGGCCGGCGTTCAGGCCTTGGCCGGCAATCGGATGCATCCCGTGTGCGGCGTCGCCAACCAGGGCCATGCGGTTGCCAATGAAGCTGTTGGCGATGGTCAGGTTCAGCGGGTAGGTGAAGCGTTTGCCAGCCAGGGAAATCTCCCCCAGGAAGTCGCCGAACCGGGGGCGCAAAGCCTGGATGTACTCTGCGTCATTCAGTGCGTGAATGGCCTTGGCGGTCTCCGTCCGCTCGCTCCACACGATGGAGGACCGGTTGCCCGGCAGCGGCAGGATCGCCAGCGGCCCGGGGGGCATGAAGAACTGATGCGCGATGCCGTGGTGCGGCTTTTCATGGTCGATGGCGCAGACCAGCGCAGTCTGGCCGTAGTCCCATCCGGTGCGCTTGATGCCCGCCCGCCGGGCAGTGCCGCTGCGGCGCCCGTCGGAGCCGACCAGAACCTGGCCGCGCAGCTCTCCGCCGTCGTCCAGAGTCACTGTCACGCCGGTCTGGTCCGGAGCCTGTGCGGTCACGGTCCTGCCGGACACAAGCGTAATCTGCGGCTGGTCTTCCATCGCCTGCAGGAAGGCGCGGCGCAGGAAGCGGTCCTCGACCATGTATCCCATCGGGCCTTCTTCCAGCTCGGCATGGTCGAAATGGATGAAGAACGGTGAGGGGCCGTGGCCAGCGTGCCCGTCCGTCACCTTGATTTCCAGCATCGGTTGCGCGTTGTCCCCGACATGCTGCCAGACGCCGGTCTGCTGCAGCAGCCGCTGCGAGGCGAGCGCCAGCGCGTAGCCGCGGCCGTCGAACCCGTCATCGGCCAGTTTGTCCGGGGTCAGCGAGTCGACCACGGTAACGCTGTGGCCGGTCTGTGCCAGGGCCAGGGCCAGCGCCGGGCCATTCAGCCCGCCGCCCACGATCAGGATATCGGACGCATTTTTCATGCCCCGCAATATGCGCCTGCTGGCGGGATTGTCCATGCAGGAAGCGCGGGATTGTGCCTGCGTCCTGCTGCCGCTACCGTCACCGGCAACTGCTTATGGGGAGACGGGCCTATGCAAGACTGGCTGACGATGACGGCCGCCGATCTGGGACGCGGGATTGAGACGGGTGAAATCGGCCCGGTGGCGCTGACCCGCTGCTATCTGGACGCCATTGACGCCCACCCCCTGACAGACCGGATCTACACGCAGGTGACCCGTGACCGGGCGCTGGCGGAGGCGGAAGCGGCTGAGCAGCGCGCCGGCCTGGGCCTGCGCCGGTCGCCTTTGGATGGGGTTCCGCTCAGCTGGAAGGACTTGTTCGACAGCGCCGGCACGGCGACCGAATCCGGCTCTGACCTGCTGAAAGGCCGGGTGCCGGATCAGGACGCGGCTGTCTTGCGCAACGCGACCCTTATGGGGACGGTCTGCCTGGGCAAAACCCATATGAGCGAGCTGGCCTTTTCCGGCCTTGGCTTTAACCCCGTCAAACAAACGCCGCCCTGCGTGAATGACCAGGGCGCAGCGCCGGGCGGGTCGTCCTCCGGCGCCGCGGCATCGGTGGCCTTTGGACTGGCGGCGGCTGGTATCGGCTCTGACACCGGCGGGTCGGTGCGCATCCCCTCTGCCTGGAACGATCTGGTGGGCCTCAAGACCACATCGGGCCGGATCAGCCTGGAGGGCGTGGTGCCCTTGTGCCTGAAGTTCGACACCATCGGCCCGCTGGCCCGCTCGGTGGAGGACGCGGGGCTGCTGCTGGGGCTGCTGGAGGGCACCGCGGGGCCTGATCTGCGCAATCCCGCAGCCCTTAAAGGGCGCCGCTTTGCTGACCTGCAGAATGTTGTGCAGGATGATCTGGACCCGAAAATTGCCGCGGCCTACCGGGAGACGCTGGAGCGGCTGAAACAGGCCGGGGCGCTGATCGTGCCGCTGGAAGTGCCGGAGCTGGAGGAGGCGATGGGCCTCAGCCCGGTTCTTTACACCACCGAAGCTTATGGGCTGTGGAAAGACGTGATCGAGGCCGCGCCGCAGCTGATGTATGCGGAGATCCTGGAGCGCTTCCGCACCGGCGCGCAGTTCAGCGGCCCGGATTACGTTGCGGCCTGGGCCAAGCTGGAACAGTGCCGGATGGCCTGGGATCAGGCGGTTGCCGGCTTTGATGCGGTGCTCAGCCCGGCCTCGCCGAACCTGCCGCCCAACCTGGACAGGCTGCAAAGCGACCATGACTATTACGTGCAGTCCAACCTGCTGGCCTTGCGCAACACGCGGGTCGGCAACCTGATGGGCCTTTGCGCGCTGTCGCTGCCCACCGGCACGCCCAGCTGCGGGCTGCAGGTGCTGGGGCAGCCGGACTGCGAGGAGGCGCTGCTGCGCACCGGCGCCGCGATCGAGGCCGCCTTGGCCTGAAAGCCACATTCGGCCCATCGGCCGCATCACCGGGTGGACGCACCCGCCCGCCATCTGTAACCTGAGGCGCAAACGGGGCGCCAATGATCCCGTGACCGAGGCACAAGACATGGATTTTCCTGAGCGGTTTTCGAACCTGCCAGCCTATGCGTTTCCGCGCCTGAGGGCGCTTCTGGACCATCACACTCCCGGCGGGGATGTGGTGCATATGACCATTGGCGAGCCGAAACATGCGTTCCCGGCCTGGGTCACCGATGTCATCGCCGAGAATGCTGCCGGATTTAATCAGTATCCGAACAATGACGGCACGCCGGAACTGCGCGGCGCCATCGCCGATTGGATCAGCCGCCGCTATGGCGTGACTGCGGACCCGGAAACGCAGATCATGGCGCTGAACGGTACCCGCGAGGGGCTGTATAACGCCGCGATGGCGCTGTGCCCGGAGCAGAAGAACGGCCAGACGCCCGTCGTGCTGATCCCGAACCCCTTTTACCAGGTCTACATGGTGGCGACGATCTCCGTCGGTGCAGAGCCTGTGTTTGTCCCCGCAACCGCAGCCACCGGCCATCTGCCGGACTATGAAAACCTGCCCGAGGACGTTCTGAACCGCACCGCGGTGGCCTATATCTGTTCGCCTGCCAACCCGCAGGGCGCGGTGGCCTCGCGCGCATACTGGACCCGTCTGATCCAGCTGGCCGAGAAATACGATTTCCGCATCTTTGCGGATGAATGCTATTCCGAGATCTACCGCGGCGAGGCCCCCGTGGGGGCGCTGACTGTTGCACAGGAGCTGGGCGCTGATCCGGAACGGGTGGTGCTGTTCAATTCGCTGTCGAAACGGTCGAACCTGCCGGGCCTGCGCTCCGGGCTGATTGCGGGCGGGGCGGAGACCATCAAGCGGGTGAAGCAGCTGCGGGCCTATTCCGGTGCCCCGCTGCCGGGCCCCTTGCAGGCCGCCGCCGCCAGGGTCTGGGCAGATGAGGCGCATGTGGCGGAGAACCGCGCGCTTTATCAGGAAAAATTCAAGATTGCCGATGAGGTCTTTGACGGCCTCAACGGCTATATGGCGCCCGAAGCGGGCTTCTTTCTGTGGCTTCCGGTGGACAACGGCGAACAGGCCGCGCTGAAGCTGTGGACGGAAACCGGCGTGCGGGTGCTGCCCGGCGCCTATCTGGCGCAGGGCGAACCTGGGCAGAACCCGGGCGAGAGCTACATCAGGGTGGCGCTTGTCGCCCCCGCCGAGGACACCCGCAAGGCGCTGAGCACGCTGCGCGGCTGCCTTTACTGAATTCTGCTGCGCGGCGCCTGCCGGGGCCGCACAGCCAAGACCAAAAAACGGACAGGCGCGTGACCCTGCGGTGAACAGCGGGGCACAGGCACAAGAAACGGAACTGAGGTAGGCATGGCATTTCAAACTCGCAGCCGCGATCCGCTGCTCGACAGCAACATGCAGGCGGCCATTGAAAAGCGCGGCAAGGAACTGATCGGGATTGCCCTGATCCTGGCGGGGCTGATGATTGCAGCCATGCTCGGCTCCTACACGCCGGAGGATCCGAACTGGACCGTGTCGACCGACGCGCCGGTGCAGAACTGGCTGGGCCGGCCGGGGGCCTCTGTCTCTTTCATTCTGATCACCCTGTTTGGCAAGGCCAGCTGGGCGCTGCCGCTGTTCCTGTCGGCCTGGGGCCTGCGGTTTGTGCTGCACCGGGGCGAGGACCGGGTGGTCTGGCCGCTCCTGTTGTCGGTGCCGTGGCTGCTGGTGGTGGCGCTGCATATGGAAACCCTCAATGCCAGCTCCGCCTGGCAGCAGAATTACGATTTCGGCCTGGGCGGCATGGTCGGCTATACCTTCCTGGGCGCGCTCTTGGCGCTGCTGCCGGTCAGCCTGCATTTCATGGTCAAGATCATGTCGCTGCTGAGCGCGGCAGGTATGCTGGCGCTGGGCTGCGCCGTGCTGGGCTTCACTTGGCCCGAGGTGAAGAAGGGCCTGCACAAGGTCACGGTCGGGCTGATCCTGGGCTATGGCGCGGTTGCCGCGCTGCTGGGCCGCGGGGCCTCCAGCGGGCTGCAGGCCGCGATGACCTACCGCAAGGAGCGGGGCGGGCGCGCGCATTCTGCTGCGGATGATGCCGCCGCCTATGACAGCACGGACCAAGACGCCGAGATGTTCGAGGACTACCCCGAAGACCCCTATGGCGACTACATGGCCGAGACCGCCCCGGCAGTGCCGGAAGCCCCGGCCAAGGGCGGGCTGCTGTCCCGCGTTCCGTCGCTGATCCGCCGCGCCGCGCCTGCGCCGGAGGCCGGAAACGCCTACGCGTCAACGCTGCAGGAGGCCGATGGCGCAGAAGATCTGGCGGACGGAGAGGCCGGCGAGGACCGGATTTCCCAGAAGATCGCCAACGCCGTCCGCATCCGCCGCGCCGCCGATGTGCCGCTGGAATACGACCCGAATCTGCCCCTGACCAAGGGCCGCGGCCAGCGCCCTGCGCCGTTGATCTTCAACCCGGCTGCCGCTCAAGGCGGTCTGCCGCCGGAGCCGCCGCTGACCGCTGCGATGGTCCCGGTGCCGCCGCTGGCGGAAGAGCCGGTTCTGGCCTGGCAGGCGCCGGAAGACGAACCCGCGATCCCCGAAGCACCGGTTGCGGATCTGCACGAAGATACCGATGACGCGGACTTTGCCGCTGAGGCCGGGATGCTGACCCCGGACCACGTGCCGTCTGAGGCGTTGCCGGATCATGCCGCGCCTGCTGTGCCGCCCGCGCCCGCCCCGGAAACGCCAAAGACGGCAGGACCGCGCCTGACGGTCGATCTGCCGGTGGCAGAGCCGCGCAAGGCTGTCGTGGAACAGCCGGTGCGCAAGACCGTGCAGCCCTCGGCGCGTGCCAAGGCTGAGGCCCAGCCCAATCTGGCCTTTGACGACAGCGGCAGCGATTTCGAACTGCCGCCGCTGAGCCTGCTGACCAACCCGGTCGGCATCGAGCGCCACCACCTCAGCGATGAGGCGCTGGAAGAAAACGCCCGGATGCTGGAAACGGTGCTGGACGACTATGGCGTCAAGGGCGAGATCGTCTCGGTCCGTCCCGGCCCGGTGGTGACAATGTACGAGCTGGAGCCGGCCCCGGGCCTCAAGGCCTCCCGCGTGATCGGCCTGGCGGATGACATCGCGCGCTCGATGTCTGCGCTGTCGGCACGGGTGTCGACGGTGCCGGGCCGCACCGTGATCGGCATCGAACTGCCGAATGAGAAGCGCGAGAAAGTGGTGCTGCGCGAAATCCTGTCGTCCCGCGACTTCGGCGATGGCAACCATGCGCTGCCGCTGGCGCTGGGCAAGGATATTGGCGGCGACGCCATGGTCGCGAACCTGGCGAAGATGCCTCACCTGCTGATCGCGGGCACCACCGGCTCCGGTAAGTCGGTGGCGATCAACACCATGATCCTGTCGCTGCTGTACAAGCTGACCCCGGATGAATGCCGCCTGATCATGATCGACCCCAAGATGCTGGAACTGTCGGTCTATGACGGCATCCCGCATCTGCTCTCGCCCGTTGTGACAGACCCGAAAAAGGCCGTTGTGGCCCTGAAGTGGGTGGTGGGCGAGATGGAGGACCGCTACCGCAAGATGTCCAAGATGGGCGTGCGCAACATCGCGGGCTACAATGGCCGGGTGAAGGATGCGCTCGCCAAGGGTGAAATGTTCTCGCGCACGGTGCAGACCGGATTTGATGACGACACCGGCGAGCCGGTGTTCGAGACCGAACAGTTCGAGCCCAAGGCGCTGCCCTATATCGTCGTGATCGTCGACGAAATGGCTGACCTGATGATGGTGGCGGGCAAGGAGATCGAGGCCTGCATCCAGCGCTTGGCGCAGATGGCGCGGGCCTCCGGCATCCACCTGATCATGGCCACCCAGCGTCCCTCGGTGGATGTGATCACCGGCACCATCAAGGCCAACTTCCCGACCCGGATTTCCTTCCAGGTGACCTCCAAGGTCGACAGCCGGACGATCCTGGGCGAAATGGGCGCCGAGCAGCTGCTGGGCATGGGTGACATGCTGTACATGGCGGGCGGCGCCAAGATCACCCGCTGCCACGGCCCGTTCTGTTCGGACGAAGAGGTCGAGGAGGTGGTGAACCACCTCAAGCAGTTCGGCCCGCCGGACTACGTCGGAAGCGTGCTGGATGGCCCGGATGACGACAAGGCCGACAATATCGACGCGGTGCTGGGGCTGAATACCGGCGGCAACACCGACACCGAGGACGCGCTCTATGACACGGCAGTTGCCATCGTGATCAAGGACCGCAAGTGCTCGACCTCTTACATCCAGCGCAAGCTGGCAATCGGCTACAACAAGGCGGCGCGGCTGGTGGAGCAGATGGAGGAAGAGGGCGTCGTCTCCGCCGCGAACCATGTCGGCAAGCGGGAAATTCTGGTTCCCGAACAGTAAGCTGACAAAAATCTGCCGATGCCGGATTCGCGAGGGTCCGGCATCTTCACATCTGCAATGCCGCACCTATGTTGGACTCATGAAACGGATTGCACTTGCCATTGCGCTGACCCTCGCCGCGCCGGCGTCCTGGGCGGCAGAGAAATTGAGCCTGAACGAGATTTCCCGTTATCTGAACGGGATCTCCACGGCGTCATCCCCCTTCACCCAAATCAACGAGGACGGCAGCCTGTCGACCGGCAAGCTGTACATGCACCGGCCGGGCCGGATGCGGTTTGAGTATGACGGCAAAGGCGGCGGCACGGTGGTGGCCGGCGGCGGGGCGGTGGTGATCCACGACCCCAAGTCGAACCAGCCGCCGGAGACCTATCCGCTGAAGCGGACGCCGCTGTCGATCATCCTCGACCGCCGGGTGGACCTGGGCCGCGCCAATATGGTGGTGGGGCACAGCTTTGACGGCACCTCGACCATCGTGCGGGCGCAGGATCCGGAGCATCCGGATTACGGCAGTATCGAGATGATGTTCACCGGTGATCCGGTGGAGCTGCGCAAATGGGTGATCCATGACAGCGCAGGCGGCAAGACAACCGTGATCCTGGGCGCGATGAAAACCGGCCAGAAGCTGTCCTCCAGCCTGTTCACCACCAGCGGCAGGTCCCGCTAAGGCACGATCCTCAGCGCAACAGCGGCTCCCGCGCCCGCGGCGGCGCTGGCTTTGCCGGAACCGCCTGGCGGCCTTGGGCCCGGCGCCGGGCTGGCGCCCGGCGCGCAACCGCGTTTTTCCTGCTGTAACGGGGCAATCGGCACGGGACCGCACCGCGCTTCAGCGCGGTGCCCGGCCCAACGGCTGAGTGGCTTTCGCCAGAAAGCCTCCGAAGCGGGCGGGAGTGCCCCGCCTGCTGCGCCTCAGCGGAATTTGCGGCAGGTGGCGAGCTGCGCCTGGTAGGTCTGGGCGCGGGACTCCACCTGTCCGGCGACGCGCATCAGCCAGGACTTGGAGCGGTAGCTGCCGCGGGCATAGCCGTAATGGCCTTCGTGATAGGCCAGGTACTGGTTGCGCGCGTCATAAAGCGGGATGCCGTTTTTCTCGTAGCTCTTGCGCATGTACCAGCCCATGAAATCGGTGGCGTCGCTGATGCGGTCGCGCTTGGCCCGGCGGCGTCCGGTGTCGCGGCGGTAATCGTCCCAGGTGCCGTCCAGGGCCTGGCTGTAGCCATAG
The DNA here is from genome assembly GCF_002388965.1 of Leisingera sp. UBA4491. Taxonomy (NCBI): domain Bacteria; kingdom Pseudomonadati; phylum Pseudomonadota; class Alphaproteobacteria; order Rhodobacterales; family Roseobacteraceae; genus Leisingera; species Leisingera sp. UBA4491. Next base: position 71,884 of record NZ_DGNN01000029.1, read on the forward strand.
GCGCTGGATTGCCGCCCGACCGGGATCACGCCCAGCAGGAACTGGTGCGGCGTGCGGGCATCGCCGCGGAAGCGGCTTTCGTGATAGATGGTCGCCATCTGCACATGCACCGGCACGCCCCAGCGGCGCTGGGTGGCGCGGAATGCTTTCAGGTACTCTGGCCGCTGCTGGATAATGCTGCACGCGTTATCCAGGTTGCGCGGCGGCGCTTTGTGCCCGCCTCCGCATGACGCTACCGCCATCAGGAGAACAAGGGCGCTCAGGAATCTGCTCATTGCCTCAGCCCATTTTTGTATTGGCTATGTTTTCTGAAAGTCTAGCGGATTGCGGCGGGTGTGAAAATCAAATTTCCAGCACTTGGCTCAGCAACAGCGGCAACAGCAGCGCTGACATCAGGGTCGAGACCACCACAAGACCCGCCACGGCGCTGGAATCGGCCTCGAATTTCTCCGCCAGCAGGTAGGCGGTGACGGCGACGGGGGTGGCCAGCTGCAGGATCAGCACGCCAGAGGCCGCCGGATCCAGCCCGAAAGCCGCCGCCAGCCCCCAGCCCGCGGCGGCGCTGACCAGAAACTTTACCAGCGACAGCGCAACTGCCTTGCCGGTCTCCCCGGGTGTCAGCCGGGCCACGGCGGTGCCCAGCGTAATCAGCATCAGCGGCACCGCCATCTGTCCGGTCAGCTCCAGCGCGTTGGTCAGAAAGCGCGGAGTGTGCCAGTCCTGCCACAGAAACAGCGCCCCCAGCAGCGTCGCCCAGACCATCGGCTCCCGGATGGCCTTGCTGCCCGCGCTGTGCCCGGCCACCAGGTAGATGCCATAGGTGAAGGACAGGATGGCAGACACCGCAAGCATGACGACGGCATAGCCAAGCCCGGCCTCGCCAAAAGCAAACATCGCCAGCGGAATACCCAGGTTGCCGGTGTTGCCGAAGATGAACGGCGCCAGATAGGTCCGCCGCTCCAGCCCGCTGAAGCGGCAAAGGATTTCACCCGCCGCCGCCATCACCGCATGGCCCGCCAGCGCGGCCAGCACAAACGTCCCCAGCGCGCCCTTGTCCAGGCTGGTGTTCATCAGCGCGGTGAAGATCAGGCAGGGCACCGCCAGCGTCATCGCCAGCCGGGTGACAAACTGGGTCCGGAACTCAAACCCGAGCTTTACCCAGACGAACCCGGCAGAGGCGAGGAAGAACACCGGAGCGGTGATTTCGAGCACTGTCAAAGCCAGGTTCACAATCTGTTTCCCCGAAAATTTGCGTCAAGAGTTGGACAATTGCTGCGCGCGCGCGCTATTTACAAAGAACGGGGGCTAACATGACCATGTTGAGAACACGAGCGAAATACAATCTTGGGCAGGTCGTCCGCCACCGGAAGCACCCCTTCCGCGGGGTGGTTTTCGACGTCGATCCGGAATTCTCCAACACCGAAGAATGGTACGAAGCAATTCCCGAAGACAGCCGTCCGGTGAAGGATCAGCCCTTTTATCATCTGCTGGCGGAGAATGACCAAAGCTACTACGTGGCCTATGTCTCGGAGCAGAACCTGGTGGCGGATTATTCCGGCGAGCCGGTCGGCCACCCGGACGTGCCGGAGATGTTCGGCACTTTTGACGGCGGCGCCTATGCGCTGCACTACCAGCTGAACTGAGGGCCGCACCTGCCGGGCCGTTGCCCGGAGCAGCGGCAGATCTGCCCGTCAATACCCCAGCGCACAGCCGTCCTTGCGCGGATCGCTGGCGCCTTCCAGAACGCCTGAGGCATGGATCCGGATGGCCTGCGCCCCACCCAGCGGTGTGTCCGGGACCTCTATGCGGTGCCCCAGGTCCGCAAGGGCCTGATGAACCGGTGCCGCATATCCGCGCTCGACCTTCAGGACGCCGCCGTCTGCAAAGATGCGCGGGGCGTCTATGGCGGATTGCAGATCCATGCCGAAATCCAAGAGGTTCGAGACAAGCCGGGCATGACCCGCGGGCTGGTAACCGCCGCCCATCACGCCAAAGGGCATGATCACCTCTCCGTCCTGTTGCAGCATGGCGGGGATAATCGTGTGCATCGGCCGTTTGCCGGGGCCAAGCTCGTTCGGGTGGCCTTCCTCCAGCGAAAACCCCGCGCCGCGGTTCTGCAGCAGGATGCCGAACTTTTCCGACGCGAGGCCGGACCCGAAGCCGTGGAAAATAGAATAGATCAGCGACACTGCCATCCGGTCCTTGTCCACCACGGTGATATAGACCGTATCCTTGTGCACAGCCTCGCTCAGCGGCGCGGCGGCGGGCATGGCGCGTTTGGGATCGATCAGCGCGGCAAGCCTGGCAGCGTTTTCCGGCGCCAGCATATGCGCCAGCCGCGAGGTGTGGTCAGGATCGGCCAGAAACCGGTTGCGCGCATCATAGGCGAGCTTGGCGGCCTCGGCCTCGATATGCGCGCGCTCGGCCCCGAACGGCTCCATCCGCGAAAGGTCAAAGTGCTTGAGGATATTCAGCAGCAGGATCGCCGTGGCGCCCTGGCCGTTGGGCGGATGCTCGGCCAGTTCGCGTGCCTTGTACTGGCCGGTTACCGGCTGTGTTGCAAAACTGGTTGCGGCGGCAAAATCCTCCAGCGTGTGAACGCCGCCTGCTGCGGCCAGCGCCTGGACCATATCCTCGGCCACTTCGCCAGTATAAAACGCATCCCGCCCGTGCCTGGCGATGCGGCGCAGCACCTCGGCCTGACCGGGCGCGCGGAACACCTCACCGCTGCGCAGGGGCTGCCCGTCCCGCAGGTAGTGGCGCCGGGCCGCGCCTTGCAGGGTGGCGGCGCCATTCTTCCAATCGAAAGCCGTGCGCGGAGCCACCGGCACGCCTTCTGCGGCATAATCTATCGCGGGCTGAAGCAGCGTATCGAGCCCCAGCCGGCCCTCGCGTTCGGCAAGGCGGCAGAAGGCGTCGATTGCGCAAGGGATGGTAACGGACTCGGGGCTGCCCAGCGGCACTGCGCCCAGGCCCTGCTCCCGCATGGCGCCGGCGCTGGCGGCCGCGGGCGCGCAGCCGGATCCGTTCAGCGCCTGAACGCCGCTGCCCGGCCGCGAATACAGCACAAAGCAGTCGCCGCCGATCCCGGTCATCTGCGGCTCGCAAATGCCCAGCAGCACAGCCCCGGCCAGCGCCGCATCCATCGCATTGCCGCCGCGCTTGAGGATATCCACCGCAACGCCGGCCGCCAGCGGATGAGAGGTTGCACACAGGCCGTTGCCTGCGAAAACGGCTGACCGCCCGGGAAGATGAAAGTCGCGCATGCTCCGGCTCCTTGCTGCTGCCGGACAGAGCCTAGGCAGGCGGTGCGGGAAGGCAATAAAATTTCCTGCCCGGTGCAGCGGGACGGAACGTTACGGGCCAAAAAGCGGGAGCGCAGTCCGAAAGAAGTGTCCCCGGTGCCGTGCACTGGTGGGGGCTAGGATACGCGGCACCAGGGGAAGCTCGTTTCAGCTACAGGTAAGGTTTCGCATATGTATTGGGCTGCGGTTGGCCGGGAATGCGGCGCCGGTGTGGCGGAGCGTTAAAAATGCAGCTAACCGGCGGGCTGCCTGCGGGCGGGGGCAGGATCTGGCTCAGGAGTTTGCAGAAGGGCTGGTGACCTGGATTTCAAAGCAGAGCGACAGGTTGTTGTTTCCCTCCGACCGCTCATACTGGACTTGGCTTGCCAGCTCCCGGATCAGGAACCAGCCAAAGCCGCCTTCGGGCAGGCTGTCGGCGGGTCCGCTGACGTCGGCGGGCTTGCCCTCGGGCAGTTCGCCCTTGGGGAACGGGCTGCCGGCATCCTGAATGCTGATCCACAGACGTTCCGGGAACAGCTCTCCCCTGATCCGGACGTCGCCGGGGGGGCTGCCTTCATAGGCATGTTCGACCACGTTGTTCACGGCTTCGGTCAGGGCAATTTGCACCTCGTCCACGCGGGCCCCTGGAACCCCCAGGGACCGCAGTTTGCTGACCACGGACTGGATCCCCTGGCGGGCATCCAGATTTGTGGCTGTGAACGAGCAGGCAAAGGTTTTTACCATAAATTTCTCGCTTTGCGCCGCCAGCGCATCGTCTTCAGGAATTTGCGTTAGCAGGCGCGGTTGCTTCGCTCAGCGAACCATAGAGGTCAAAGACCGTGTCCATCCGGGTCAGCCGGAAAACCTTTTCCACCATCGGGGTCAGCCCGGCGAGGTCCAGCTTGCGGCTGCCGCCCAGCTGCTTCATCGCAGCGACAATCGCGCCAAGCCCGCTGGAATCGATGAACTGGACTTCGGACAGGTCCAGAATCACGCGGCTGGGTCCGCTTTCGGTTTCCGTCCGCATGTCCTCTTTGAATTGGATGGCCATGGCGGCGTCAATACGTTCGGCATTGACTTTGACGATCTGGACATCGTCCGTCATGGTGGTCGTCAGGCTCATTTCTTCCCCCGGGATGTAACGTTATTTGGATGCACTCTAGACCGCAAAGCTTACTTTTCTGTAGGTATAATTTTGACGATTGGAGGAAAATTGCATGAAAGATGTTGTTATCGCCGGAGCAGCCCGGACGCCGATGGGCGGGTTCCAGGGGATGTACGACGGGGTGACGGCTTCGGAGCTTGGCGGCGCGGCCATCCGGGCGGCCCTCGAAGGGGCCGGCGCATCCACTGTCGACGAGGTGCTGATGGGCTGTGTGCTGCCTGCGGGCCAGGGCCAGGCGCCGGCGCGCCAGGCCGGGTTTGCGGCCGGTCTGGGCGAAGAGGTGCCGGCCACCACTCTCAACAAGATGTGCGGCTCGGGCATGAAGGCGGCAATGATCGCCTTTGACCAGATTGCGCTGGGCCACGCGGACACGATGATCGCCGGCGGTATGGAGAGCATGACCAATGCCCCCTACATCCTGCCGAAAATGCGCGGCGGCGCCCGCATCGGCCACGGCCAGGTGATCGACCACATGTTCCTGGACGGGCTGGAAGATGCCTATGACAAGGGCCGCCTGATGGGCACCTTTGCCGAGGACTGCGCGGAAAAGTATCAGTTCACCCGCGAAGCCCAGGACGAATATGCGCTGAAATCGCTGTCCAACGCGCTGGACGCGCAGGCGAGCGGCGCCTTTGACGGCGAAATCGCCGCCGTGACCGTGAAAACCCGCAAGGGCGAAGTGGTGACGGATGCGGATGAACAGCCGAAATCGGCACGCCCGGAAAAGATCCCGACGCTGAAACCGGCGTTCCGCAAGGACGGCACCGTGACCGCCGCCAATGCCTCCTCCATTTCGGACGGCGCCGCGGCGCTGGTGCTGGCCTCCGCTGAGGCTGCCGAGGCCCAGGGCCTGAAGGCCCGCGCCCGCATCCTGGGCCATGCCAGCCACGCGCAGGCGCCGGGCTGGTTCACCACCGCACCGGTTCCGGCCGCGCAGAAGCTGCTGAAATCCATCGGCTGGACGGTTGAGGACGTCGATCTGTGGGAGGTGAATGAGGCTTTTGCCGTGGTGCCGATGGCCTTCATGCACGAAATGGGCCTGCCGCGCGACAAGGTGAATGTGAACGGCGGCGCCTGCGCGCTGGGCCACCCGATCGGCGCCTCCGGTGCGCGGATCATGGTGACCCTGCTGAACGCATTGGAAAAGCGCGGCCTCAAGCGCGGCGTGGCCGCCATCTGCATCGGCGGCGGCGAAGGCACCGCGATTGCGATCGAGCGGGTGTGACCTTCACCTTTGCAAAATACTCTCGGGGGTGAATTGACCGCGAGGTCAAGAGGGGGCAGACAGCCCCCTCTGCTGCGTTGAAGGAGAGCAAGCCCATGCGGGCCGATTACGAAACCCTGGCCAAGACCGTCGCATCGCTGACCGAAGGCGAGACGGACGAAGTGGCGCTGATGGCCACCGTCGCCTGCGAGGTGCATCACGCCGACGGCCGGTTCGACTGGACCGGCTTTTACCGCGTTGCGGCACCGGAGCTGCTGAAGATCGGCCCCTATCAGGGCGGTCATGGCTGCCTGCAGATCCCGTTCTCCCGCGGCGTCTGCGGTGCGGCTGCGCGCAGCGGCGCGGTGCAGCTGGTGCCCGATGTGGACGCCTTTCCCGGCCATATCGCCTGTGCCTCTTCCACCCGGTCGGAACTGGTGCTGCCGGTCTGGAACGGCGCCGGGGAGCTGATCGGGGTGTTTGACATCGACAGTGACCAGCCCGATGCCTTCACCCAGGAAGACGCGGACAAGCTGGCTGCGATCCTGCGGCAGGTGTTCGGCCGCAGCTGATTCGGCTGCAGGGGCTTTGCCCCTCGGCCTGGCGGCCTCACCCCAGAGTATTTCTTGAAAGATGAAAGAACCCGGCGCCTTGATGCGCAGGGTTTTTTTCATGGGAAAAGCCTTCCGTGAAAAAATGCTTGGAAATTTCACAGACTCAGGTCATCGTGAAAATAGAGCGGAATTTTTCACGAGCGGGGAGAGAGGCTGTGAACGACCAAACCCTGGCAGCAGCGACACTGGGGGCCGATATCCGGGCCTTGCGCAAGGCGCGCGGGCTGACGCTGACGGATATTGCCGCGGTGCTGAACCGCTCGGTCGGCTGGCTGAGCCAGGTGGAGCGCGACATGTCCGAGCCGTCGATCTCCGACCTGCGGCAGATTGCCGAGGCGCTGGGGGTGCCGATGTCGATGCTGTTTGCCCACTCCGGCGCCCCGGCGGATGAGCACGGCTATATCGTGCGCGCGGGCTCCCGCCGTCCGATGGGCTCGGGCGAGGAGGGGCTGATCGAAGAGCTTCTGTCGCCCGATCTGACCGACGATTTCGAGATGGTGCATTCCACCTTCCGGCCGCACTCGCAGATGCAGACACCGGCCAACCGGCCCACGCAGGAGGTCGGCTACATGATCTCGGGCAGGCTGGACCTGCTGATCGGCGGCCGCAGCTTCACCGTCGGTCCTGGCGACAGCTTCCGGATCAGGCACGAGCCTTATCAGTGGTCGAACCCCTATGACGCGCCCGCCGTGGCGGTCTGGGTGATCGCGCCGCCGGTTTATTAGGAGGGGATGATGATCAAGGGTTCCTGCCTGTGCGGCGACATCCGGTTTGAAACCGCGGCCCGGCCGCAGGGTGCCTCGATGTGCCATTGCAGCCAGTGCCGCAAGCAGTCGGGCGGCATCTGGGCCTCTGCGCAGGTGCGCGACGAGGATCTTATCATCACTGGTCCGGTAAGCTGGTTCGAGGCAACGCCGCAGGCCAAACGCGGCAGCTGCCCGCGCTGCGGCTGCTTCCTGTTCTGGAAAGGCAAGGGCGAAGACACCACCAGTTTCGCTTTGGGCGCTGTCGACGGGGCCACCGGACTCAGCATCGAAAAGCACATCTTTACCGCCTCCAAGGGCGATTACTACGACATCGCGGACGGCGTGCCGCAAGAGGACTGACATCAGGGAGCAATCATGTCCGATTTTCCATCAAAGGCCCGTGTGGTCATCATCGGCGGCGGCGTCGTCGGCTGTTCGGCACTCTATCACCTGGCCAAGAAGGGCTGGACCGACTGCGTGCTCCTGGAGAAGAACGAGCTGACGGCAGGCTCGACCTGGCACGCGGCGGGCAATGTCCCGACCTTTTCGACCTCCTGGTCGATCATGAACATGCAGCGCTATTCGACCGAACTGTATTCCCGCCTCGGCGAAGAGGTCGATTACCCGATGAATTACCACCAGACCGGTTCGATCCGTCTGGCCCATACCAAGGAGCGGATGCAGGAGTTTGAGCGCGCCTGTTCGATGGGCCGCTACCAGGGCATCGGGATGGAAATCTGGACGCCTGAGCAGGCCAAGGAGCGCTATCCGTTCCTGGAAACCCACGATCTGAAGGGGGTGCTGTGGGATCCGTCAGACGGCGACATCGACCCGGCGCAGGTGACGCAGGCGCTGGCCAAGGGCGCCCGCGACATGGGCGCGAGGATCATCCGCTTCTGCCCGGCAACCGGTGTCACCCAGAAGGAAGACAAGACCTGGATCGTGCATACCGGGAAGGGCGATATCGCCTGTGATTATGTGGTGAACGCCGCCGGTTATTATGCCCAGCGTGTCGGAGAGTGGTTCAAGCCCTATGGCGGCCGCACCGTGCCGATGATGGTGATGAGCCACCAGTATCTGCTGACCGAACAAATCCCCGAGATCGAAGAGCACACCAAGAAGACCGGCAAGAAACTCCCGCTGATCCGCGACGTGGATGTGTCCTATTACCTGCGTCAGGAAAAGAATGGCTACAACCTCGGGCCGTATGAGCCGAACTGCAAAGGCCATTGGATGACCGAGGACGACCGGATGCCGGACGATTTTTCGTTCCAGCTGTGGTCGGACGATCTGGACCGGATCGAGGATATCGTGACCGACGCGATGGAGCGGGTGCCGCTGATGGCGTCCTCCGGTGTCTCCAGCGTGATCAACGGCCCGATCCCCTATGCCCCCGACGGGCTGCCGCTGATTGGCCCGATGCCGGGTGTGGACAACGCGTTTGAGGCCTGCGTCTTTACCTTTGGCATCGCTCAGGGCGGCGGTGCCGGCAAGGTGCTGGCGGAATGGATCGCCGACGGCCAGACCGAGTGGGACATGTGGGCGGTCGATCCGCGCCGCTATACCGACTACACCGATCAGGACTACTGCAACAAGAAAGGCATGGAGGTCTACGGCAACGAATACGCCATGCACTTCCCGCACCACGAATGGCCGGCCGCGCGCGGCAAGAAGGTCAGCCAGGTGCATGGCCGTATCAAGGAACTGGGCGGCCAGATGGGCGCCTACAACGGCTGGGAGCGCGCCAACTGGTTTGCAAAGGACGGTGACGACACCTCCGAGGAGGCCACCCATACCTGGGGCCGCTCCGGCCCGTGGCAGCAGCGGATCAAGGAAGAATGCGAAGCGGTCCGCGACGGTGTTGGCGTGCTGGACCTGCCGGGTTTCTCCCGCTTCAACCTGGACGGTGAGGGCGCAGCCGAGTTTCTGCGCGGGATGATCACCGGGGGTCTGCCCAAGGCGGGCCGGATGAACCTGGTCTACTTCTCGGACAACCGCGGCCGCATCCTGACGGAGATGTCCTGCATCCGCCATGGCGAGGACCACTTCACCCTGATCACCGCAGGGTCGGCCCAGTGGCACGACTTCGAGATCCTGCGCAAAGCACTGCCCGAGGGGCTGACCCTGACCGACCGCACCACGGACTTTGCGACCATGATCGTCACCGGCCCGAAATCGCGGGAGCTGCTGGCGGGCATCTCGGATGCCGATCTGTCGCTGGGCTGGCTGACCCATCAGGAAGCCACCGTCGCGGGCAAGCCCGCCTTTTTGGCGCGGGTGTCCTTTGCCGGCGAGCTGGGCTGGGAGGTCCATTGCGCCAACGCGCATCAGCAGGAGATTTACGAGGCCCTGCTGGCGGGCGGCGCCAAGCCGTTTGGCATGTACGCGCTGAACGCCCTGCGCATCGAAAAGGGCTACCGCACCTGGAAGGGTGATCTCAGCACCGACTATTCGCTGCTTGAAGGCGGGCTGGAACGGTTCGTCAAGCTGGACAAACCGCAGGATTTCCCGGGCAAGGCCGCGATCCAGGCCGAAAAGCAGCGGGGGGTGAAGAAATCCTTTGTCACCCTGATTGTCGACGCCGGTGAGGCGGATGCGCCCTACATGTCCTGCATCTGGAAGGACGGGGAAATCGTGGGCGAAACCACTTCCGGCGACTGGGGCTACCGTGTGAATGCCTCCATCGCGCTGGGCATGGTGCGCGCCGATCTGGCGGTGCCGGGAACCGGGCTGGAGGTCGAGATCTACGGCGAGAAATACCGCGCGGTGGTTCAGAAGGACGAGCCGCTGTGGGATCCGGCGAACGCGCGGTTGCGCGCCTGATCTAACGGCAACTGCCCGGGCCGCGATCTGCCCGGGCTGGTGCCGCATTGCAAAACAGCCTGCGCCGCCGGACCGGTTCCTGTAACCTGGCGGCGCTTGGCACCGGTAAAAAGGATGGTTTGGTATGGCGGAAATCACGCTTCTGGACGGCTCGATCGGGCAGGAGGTTGTCAAACGCTCCGGCGACCGGGCAACGCCGCTCTGGTCTACTGCCGTCATGATGGACCGGCCCGAAGTGGTTGGCAGCATCCATGCCGATTATTTCGCCGCAGGCGCGACGATTGCCACGACAAACACCTATGCCGTGCTGCGCGACCGTCTGAAGCGCGCCGGCATCGAGGACCATTTCGAAGAGCTGCTGGAGAAAGCCGCGGCACAGGCGACGGCTGCCCGGGATGCGCATGGCTCCGGGCGCATCGCTGCTGCGCTGGGGCCGCTGATTGCCTCCTACCGTCCGGACATCTGCCCGCCGCACGATGAAGCGAAACATATCTATGCAGAGCTGGTCTCGCGGCTTGACCCTTCGGCTGATCTGTTCCTGATCGAAACCGTGTCTTCCGTTGAGCAGGCCAAAGGCGCGCTGCTGGGCTGCGCGGGCACCGACAAGCCGGTTTGGCTGGCCGTGTCCGTGAAGGACGACGATGGCACCCGGCTGCGTTCCGGAGAACCGCTGGCAGCGCTTGCGCCGCTGGTTGAGGAGTTCCAGCCCGATGCGGTCCTGATCAACTGTTCGCGGCCTGAGGTTGTCGGCAGCGGGCTGGACATCATCAAAGGCTTCGGCAAGCCGTTTGGCGCCTATGCCAACGGCTTCACCCGGATCTCCGAAGGCTTCCTGAAGGATGCGCCGACCGTCGACGCGCTGGAGCAGCGCCGGGATCTGGGGCCCGAACCTTATGCGGCCCTTGCGATGGGCTGGGTTGCCCAGGGCGCAACCATCGTCGGCGGCTGCTGCGAAATCGGCCCGGATCACATTGCCGAACTGGCCCGCCAGCTGCGTGCGGCCGGGCATCGGATCGTCTGACATCGTCTGCCCAGGGGAGGGGGGATTGGCATGGCTGCTCCGGAAAAACCCAAAGCCGCGGATCCGGCCCGGGTCTGGACCATCGACATCATCGTCACCGAAGGCTTTGTCCTGGTCGAAATGTCGGCGATACTTGAGGTGCTCAGGATCGCCAACCGGGTGCTGGCCCAGCCACCGTTCAAATGGAGGGTACGCTCGCTGCAGGGCGGCCGCGTCGGCTGCCGCGCGGGCCTCAGCCTTGATACCGAACCTTTTGCGGCCAAGCCGGACGCCGATTTCGCCTTCTTCCTTGGCAACTCCGACCCTGACCACCCGGGCCTCAGCCTGGGCCGGGTGATCTCCAGCTACACCTGCCGCGGCATCAAGGTCTACCTGCTGGCTGAGGCTGCGGCGCGGTATATCCGCGACCAGGGCGGGGCGTCCGGGCGGCTCACCACCCATTGGGAAAACTCCGCCCTTCTGCGCGAACGGATGGGGCTGACCGATTCCAGCCACGCGCTGGCCAGCGAGGACGGGCTGGTGGTGACCTGCGCTGGCATGGGATCGACCGTGGATATCATCCTGGCGCTGGTCGGGCGGCTCACCTCTGCCGCCGCGCAGATGACCGTGGGCAACATCATGCTGCATGAACAGGTGCGCGATTTCTCCTCGCTGCAGCCCTTTGCCGGCGCCAAGCCGACCATCACCGGCGACAGCGACCTGGACCACTGCATCCGCATCATGCAGGACAATATCGAAGAACCTGTGCCAATCAGCGATATCGTCGATGAGCTGGGCATCTCCACCCGCTCGCTGGAGCGCAAGTTCAGGACGTTCCTCGGCACCACCCCCAACGGTTTCTACCGCGAAATGCGGCTGTCCAAGGCCAACAACCTCCTGCTCAACACCACCATGAGCGTGCGCGAAATCGGCCTCGCCTGCGGGTTTCCAAACGGGTTTTCCAGCCTTTACAAAAGCTTTTTCGGCATCACCCCCTTTGCCTTGCGCAAGCGCCGCAGGCTGGGGGAGGACGGATCGGAAAATATCCTGAAGGCCGGAGAATAGCGCCGGGGGTCTGACGTTTTTGATGCATTTTGCGCCGCCTGTCCGTGATAATCCGGCCAGGACACTGATTGTGGAGCGATGACATGAGCGATCTTCCCAACAAGGCCCGCGTGGTCATTATCGGCGGCGGTGTGATCGGCTGCTCGGTGGCCTATCACCTGACCAAGCTCGGCTGGCAGGATGTGGTGCTGCTGGAGCGCAAGCAGCTGACCTCCGGCACCACATGGCATGCAGCGGGCCTGATCGGCCAGCTGCGCGCGTCCTCCAACATGACCAAGCTCGCCCGCTATTCGGCAGAGCTGTACATGGGGCTTGAGGCGGAAACCGGCGTCGCCACCGGCATGCGCCAGGTCGGTTCGGTGTCGGCGGCGCTGACCCATGAGCGGCTTGAGGAGCTGTACCGCAACGCCGCCATGGCCCGCGCCTTTGGCGTGCCGGTGGAGGAGCTGTCGCCCAAGGAGGTGAAGGAGCGCTATGAGCACATCAATCTGGACGGCGTGACCGGCGGCGTCTGGCTGCCGACCGACGGGCAGGCGGATCCGGCCAACATCGCATTGGCCCTGGCCAAGGGCGCCCGCCAGCGCGGCGCGCTGGTCAAGGAACGCATCAAGGTTACCGGCATCGCCAAACAGGGCCGCCGCGTCACCGGTGTGGACTGGGTCAGCGACGATGGCGGGGCGCAGGGCCATATCGAATGCGACATGGTGGTGAACTGCGCCGGCATGTGGGGGCATGAGGTCGGCCGCATGGCAGGCGTCAACGTGCCGCTGCACGCTTGCGAGCACTTCTACATCGTGACCGAAGGCATCGAAGGCCTGACCCAGATGCCGGTGCTGCGGGTGCCGGATGAATGCGCCTACTACAAGGAGGACGCCGGCAAGATCCTCTTGGGCGCCTTTGAACCGAACGCCAAACCCTGGGCGATGAACGGCATTCCGGACAGCTTTGAATTCGACCAGCTGCCCGAGGACTTCGACCACTTCGAGCCGATCCTGGAAGCCGCCTGCAACCGGATGCCGATGCTGGCGGAGGCGGGCATTCACACCTTCTTCAATGGCCCGGAATCCTTTACCCCGGACGACGCCTACCATCTGGGCCTGGCGCCGGAGATGGACAATTTCTGGGTCGCGGCAGGCTTCAACTCGATCGGCATCCAGTCTGCAGGCGGTGCCGGCATGGCGCTGGCGCAGTGGATGAAGGACGGCCAGAAGCCGTTTGACCTTGGCGATGTGGACATCTCCCGGATGCACCCGTTCCAGGGCAACAAGCATTACCTGTTCGAGCGCTCGAAAGAGACGCTGGGCCTGCTTTATGCGGACCACTTCCCCTATCGCCAGAAGGCCACCGCCCGCGGCGTGCGCCGGACCCCGTTCCACTATCATCTGAAGGAACAGGGTGCCGTCTTCGGCGAGATCGGCGGCTGGGAGCGCGCCAACTGGTTCGCAAACGCGGGCCAGGAGCGGGAGTACCAGTACAGCTGGAAGCGCCAGAACTGGTTCGAGAACGCTGCCGCCGAACACCGCGCCGTGCGGGAAAATGCCGGCATGTACGACATGTCCTCCTTCGGCAAGATCCGCGTCGAAGGCCCGGATGCGGAGAAGTTCCTGAATTACATCTGCGGCGCCAATGTCTCGGTCCCCGCGGGCAAGATCGTCTACACCCAGTTCCTGAACCCGCGCGGCGGCATCGAGGCGGATGTGACCGTCACCCGACTGTCTGAGACCGTCTATCTGGTGGTGACCCCAGCAGTGACCCGTCTGGCGGATCAGACCTGGATGATGCGCAACAAGGGCGGTTTCAACGTCGTGCTCACCGATGTGACCGCAGGCGAGGGTGTGCTGGCCGTGATGGGGCCGAACGCGCGCAAGCTGTTGCAGAGGGTCTCGCCCAATGATTTCTCCAACGAAGTGAACCCCTTCGGCACCGCGCAGGAGATCGAGCTGGGCATGGGCCTCGCCCGCGTCCACCGGGTGACCTATGTGGGCGAACTGGGCTGGGAGATCTACATCCCGGCTGAGATGTCCGGCCACGCGTTCGAAACCCTCTGGGAGGCTGGCCAGGACATGGGGCTGAAGCTCTGCGGTATGCACATGATGGACAGCTGCCGGATCGAGAAGGGCTTCCGCCACTTCGGCCACGACATCACTTGCGAGGACAATGTGATCGACGCGGGCCTGGGCTTTGCGGTCGCCACCGGCAAGGATGACTTCATCGGCAAGGCTGCGGTGCTGGAGCGCAAGGAAACCGGCCCCAAGGCCCGCATGGTTCAGTTCAAGCTGACCGACCCCGAGCCGCTCTTGTTTCACAACGAACCGATCATCCGCGACGGCAAATACGTGGGCTACCTCAGCTCCGGCAACTACGGCCACACGCTGGGCGCTGCGATCGGCATGGGCTATGTCCCGTGCGAGGGCGAAAGCGCAGCCGATGTGCTGGGCTCCACCTACGAAATCGACGTTTGCGGCGTGAAGGTGAAGGCCGAGGCCGCGCTGAAGCCGATGTACGATCCGAAATCGGAGCGGGTGAAGGCCTAGACCTTCCTTTAGCGGTTTCACCAGCCTCTGCCGCGCCCCGGTCCCGGCGCCGGGGCGTTTTTTGCGGCTGCCTTACGGGAACCTTGCGGGTTCCGCTGCAACGCTTCCCGGGGTTTCGCCGTCTGGCCGTCCGCCGCCTCTTGACCCCGCCGGAAATCCCTTGGAGAAATCCATAAAAAGCCTTGTACGGCAGGGGTAAACAGGTAGGTTGCTTGTCCCGGCCAATGACACGGGCCTGACGAAGAGGATTTGGGATATGAAGATCAGCATCGAACGCGGCACGCTTCTCAAGGCTGTGGCTCAGGCGCAGTCTGTGGTCGAGCGCCGCAACACCATTCCGATTCTGGCGAATGTGCTGATCGAAGCCGAGGGCGACAGCGTCCAGTTCCGTGCCACCGACCTGGATATCGAGGTGGTCGACAAGGCCCCCGCCCAGGTGGAGCGGGCCGGCGCCACCACCGTGGCCGCCACCACCCTGCACGAGATTGTCCGCAAGCTGCCCGACGGCGCGCTGGTGACGCTGACCGCTGACGCCGCAACCGGCCGTCTGGCGGTTGAGGCCGGGCGCTCCAACTTCTCGCTGGCGACCCTGCCGCGGGAGGATTTCCCGGTGATGGCATCGTCCGAATACCACTCGAATTTCGCCGCCAAGGCCGCAGTGCTGCGCCGCCTGTTCGACAAGTCGAAATTCGCAATCTCCACCGAAGAAACCCGCTATTACCTGAACGGTGTCTACCTGCACGTTGCCAATGGCGCCGAAGGCGGCAAAGCCTTGCGCGCGGTCGCCACCGATGGCCACCGCCTGGCCCGCATCGACGCGGAGCTGCCGCTGGGCGCCGAGGACATGCCGGGCGTGATCGTGCCGCGCAAGACCGTGGGCGAGCTGCGCAAGCTGCTGGACGAGGATGACATGGACATTGCCGTGTCTGTCTCTGAAACCAAGGTGCGTTTTGCGACCCCGAACATCACCCTGACCTCCAAGGTGATCGACGGCACCTTCCCCGACTACACCCGCGTGATCCCGGCCGGCAACACCCGCCGCCTTGAGGTCGATGCGGCCGAGTTTGCCCAGGCGGTCGACCGGGTTGCCACCGTCTCCTCCGAACGCTCCCGCGCGGTGAAGCTGCAGCTGGAAGAGGACCGTCTGATCCTGTCGGTCAATGCGCCCGACAGCGGTGCCGCCGAGGAAGAACTGGCGGTTGCCTATAATGACGAGCGGCTGGAGATCGGCTTTAATGCGAAATACCTGCTGGAGATTGCCAACCAGGTGGACCGCGAAAACGCCGTGTTCATGTTCAACTCCTCCGGTGATCCGACCCTGATGCGCGAAGGCAACGACGAAAGTGCCGTTTACGTCGTCATGCCGATGCGGGTCTGAAGCGCCTGACGGCGCTGCCTCCCCTCTCGGCGGCAAAGCCGCCTGCCGGGCAGCGGGACGCGAGTATTTTTGAAAGATGAAAAGGGAGCGCGCCTCGTGCTGGCCCTGACTGCCTTGACCCTGTCCCATTTCCGCTCGCATTTGCGGGCGGAATTGCGTTTGGACGGGCGGCCGGTGGCGATCTGCGGCGACAACGGTGCGGGCAAGACCAACATCCTGGAAGCGGTGTCGCTGTTTTCGCCGGGCCGCGGGTTGCGCCGGGCCAGCGCGGCGGAGATGGCGCGCCAGCCGGAAGCGCTGGGCTGGAAGCTGAGGGGGGAGCTGCGGGCGCCCACGCAGGCCTATGAAGTGGAAACCTGGTCCGAGGGCGGCGCTGCCCGGCAGGTGAAGATCGACAACAAGTCCGCCAGCCAGCTGGCGCTGGGGCAGGTGGCGCGGGTGGTCTGGCTGATCCCGGCAATGGACCGGCTGTGGATCGAGGCGGCGGAGGGGCGGCGGCGGTTTCTGGACCGGATCGCGCTGAGTTTCGAGCCCGGCCATGCCGAGGCCTCGCTGGCCTATGAAAAAGCGATGCGTGAGCGCAACCGGCTGCTGAAGGAGCAGGTGCGCGATGCCGCCTGGTACCGGGTTCTGGAGGACCGCATGGCCGCCGCCGGGCACCGGATTCATGCGGCGCGGGTGCAGGCGGTGGAGCTGCTGCAGCAGGCGCAGGCGGAGGCGGAAACCGCCTTCCCCGCCGCGGAGCTGGAACTGCTGCAGTCGGAGGGCAGCATGCCGTCCTCCGAGACCGATTTCAAAGAGGCGCTGCAGGAAAGCCGGTTCCGCGATTTGGCGGCGGGCCGCACCCTGGTGGGGCCGCACCGGACCGACCTGATCGGCACCTACCGGGCCAAGGGCATCCCGGCCAAGGATTGCTCCACCGGAGAGCAGAAGGCGCTGCTGGTGTCCTTGATCCTGGCCAACGCGCGGGCGCTGGCGCAGCGCGAGGGGGCGCCGCCGATCCTGCTGCTGGACGAGGTGGCGGCGCATCTGGACGCGGGCCGCCGGGCCGCGCTTTATGACGAGATCTGCGCGCTTGGCACCCAGGCCTGGATGACCGGCACCGGGCCGGAGCTGTTCGCCGAACTGGAAGGCCGCGCGCAGATGCTGGAAGTCTCCGACCGCGGCGGCACCTCGGAGGTTTTGCAGAAATGACCGTCACGCCTTGGGACCTGACCCTTTATGCGGGCGCACTGCTGATCCTGTTCCTGACCCCGGGTCCGGTCTGGCTGGCGCTGGTGGCGCGCTCGGTCTCGGGCGGGTTCCAGGCGGCCTGGCCGCTGGCGCTGGGGGTGGCCTGCGGCGATATCCTGTGGCCGCTGATCGCGGTGGCGGGCATGTCCTGGGTGGTGTCGGAATTCACTGGCATCATGACCGCGCTGCGCTGGGTGGCCTGCCTGATGTTCCTTGGCATGGGGTATCTGCTGATCCGTCATGCCGGCGACGCGGTAGAGGAAAACCGGGCGCTCACCCGGCCCGGTGTCTGGGCCGGGTTCATGGCGGGGATTGCCGCGATCCTGGGCAATCCCAAGGCGATCCTGTTCTACATGGGGGTGCTGCCGGGGTTCTTTGACCTGTCGGGCACCTCCTGGCCGGATGTGGCTGCGATCGTGACCTTGTCCTTCGTGATCCCGCTGGTCGGCAACCTGGCGCTGGCGGGCATGGTGCACCGGGTGCGGCGCGCGGTGACCTCCCCGCGGATCCGGCGGCGCATCAACCTGGTGTCGGGCGGGCTGCTGATCGGGGTGGGGCTGGTGATTCCGTTCACCTGAGCGCCGCCTCTAGCCGGGCGGCTGCAGCCAGGCCTGCAGATAAGGTTCGAGCGCCTGGGCGGGCGATGCGTCGTTTGCGTGCCCGGCGCAGAACCACACCCCCAGCACATGGTTGAGAAAACCCTGGATGCCTTCCGCCAGCAGGTCCGGCGGCTGGTCCTGGCGGGCCTTGCCCGATGCCTGAAGGGTTTGCAGCCAGCCTGTCAGCATGGTGACCTGGCGGATGAAGCTGGCCGCCACCACTTCGTCCGGTTCCGCGGCGGTGGTGCCTGAATAGCGCAGGAGCAGGTCAAAGATCACCCGGTCCTGCGCCACATAGTCCAGATGCGGCGCCAGCCGGGCGGTCAGGGCGGCAACGTCTGCGGGGGTGCCTTCATCTTCCATCCGGTCCAGCAGGCGCGTCACCTCTTCCCCGATCAGGACCGCCAGCAGCCCGTCCTTGTCCTTGAAGTGGGAAAACAGGGTGCCCTTGGCCACGCCGGCCCGGGCGACCACATCCTCCACCCGCAATCCGCTGTAGCCCTGCTCCTGCACGATGGCGGCCGCCACGTGCAGCAGTTTCGCCCGGGTTTCCAGCCGCCGTTTCTGCGGTGCGCGTGTCATGTCTCAGCCTCACGAGTTCATTACTGACCGCGGTCATTTTTATAATTGACCAAGGTCATTTTTTGTTCAATAAAGTGACCATGGTCAACTTAACTTGCGGAGCCCGATATGTCTTCCCGGAAAATCCTGATTCTGAACGGCCACCCTGGCCAAACCTCGTTGTCGAAGTCGCTCTGCGCCGCCTATCAGGCCGCGGCTGAGGCAAACGGCCACCACGTGCGCTGCCACGACATCTCGCAGATGCAGTTCGATATGGACTACGGGCAGAGCGGGTACAAAAACCCCAAACCTCTGGAGCCGGATCTGGCCGCCTTTCTGGAGGATCTGGAGTGGTCGGAGCACGTGGTGATGGCCGCGCCGCTGTGGTGGGGGGCGGTGCCGGCCAAGCTGAAAGCGGTGTTTGACCGGGCCTTGCTGCCAGGCCGCGCCTTTGACACCCGCAACGTCAATTTCATGGGCCTGCCGGCACCGATGCTGACCGGCAAGACCGCCCGGGTGCTGCTGACCTCTGACACGCCTTCCCTGTGGCTGCGGCTGTTCTACGGCAACGCGGTGAAGAAATTCATCAGCCGCCAAATCCTTGGCTTTGTCGGCATCAAACCCACGCGGTTCACCACGTTTGCGCCGGCCACGGACGCGCCGCAGGCCAAGGTCGGAACCTGGCTTAGAACGGCAAGCGGGCTGGGGGCCAAAGCGGCTTGATTCTGCCAAGAAAAAAGGGGGGTTGCGCGTGACATTCCCGGTCAGACTTCGTATAAAATCCCGAAGCTAAGACAGGAAGATGTGAATGTCCGGAAACGAGCAGGCCCCCGCAGAATATGGCGCGGATTCCATCAAGGTTCTCAAAGGGTTGGAGGCAGTTCGCAAGCGCCCCGGCATGTACATCGGGGACACGGATGACGGCTCGGGCCTGCATCACATGGTGTATGAGGTCGTGGACAACGGCATCGACGAAGCGCTGGCAGGCCACGCCGACCATGTGACCGTCAAGATCCACGCCGATTCCAGCGTCTCCGTCAGCGACAACGGGCGCGGGATTCCGGTGGGCATCCACGAGGAAGAAGGCGTTTCGGCGGCCGAAGTCATCATGACCCAGCTGCACGCCGGCGGTAAGTTCGACAGCAATTCCTACAAGGTGTCCGGCGGTCTGCACGGGGTGGGTGTCTCCGTGGTGAACGCGCTGTCCGACTGGCTGGAACTGCGCATCTGGCGCGACGGCAAGGAACACATCGCCCGGTTCGAGCGCGGCGATACCGTCAAGCATCTGGAAGTGGTCGGCGATTGCGGCGACCGGACCGGCACCGAGGTCAGGTTCATGGCGTCGACCGATACGTTCTCGAATCTGGAGTATTCGTTCGAGACGCTGGAAAAACGCCTGCGTGAGCTGGCCTTCCTGAATTCCGGTGTGCGGATCATTCTGGAGGACGAACGCCCGGCGGAGAAGCTCATGGCCGAACTCTATTACGAAGGCGGCGTCAGGGAGTTCGTCAAATACCTTGACCGGCACAAGACCCCGGTGATGGACACTCCGGTCTACATCGTGGGGGAAAAGGACGACATCGGCGTCGAGATCGCCATGTGGTGGAACGACAGCTACCATGAGACGGTGCTGCCCTTCACCAACAACATTCCGCAGCGCGATGGCGGCACCCATGTGGCGGGCTTCCGCGGTGCGCTGACCCGGACCATCAACAACTACGCGCAGAGTTCGGGCATCGCCAAGAAGGAGAAGGTCTCCTTCACCGGTGACGACGCCCGCGAAGGGCTGACCTGTGTTCTGTCGGTCAAAGTGCCGGACCCGAAATTCTCCAGCCAGACCAAGGACAAGCTGGTCTCCTCCGAGGTGCGCCCGGTGGTGGAGAGCCTGATGGGCGAAAAGCTGGCCGAATGGTTCGAGGAAAACCCCAACCAGGCAAAGCAGATCGTCGGCAAGATCGTCGAAGCCGCGCTGGCGCGCGAGGCCGCCCGCAAGGCGCGCGAGCTGACCCGCCGCAAGACCGCGATGGACGTGAACTATCTGGCGGGCAAGCTGAAGGACTGTTCCGAGAAAGACCCCTCCAAGACCGAAGTCTTCCTGGTCGAGGGTGACTCGGCCGGCGGCTCCGCCCAGACGGGCCGGGACCGGATGACCCAGGCGATTCTGCCCCTGCGCGGCAAGATCCTGAACGTGGAACGGGCGCGCTTCGACCGGATGCTGTCGAGCCAGGAGATCGGCAACCTGGTGATGGCGCTGGGCACCGGCATCGGCCGGGATGAGTTCGACATCTCCAAGCTGCGCTACCACAAGATCGTCATCATGACCGACGCTGACGTCGACGGTGCCCACATCCGCACGCTGCTGCTGACCTTCTTCTACCGCCAGATGCCGGAGCTGATCGAGGGCGGCTACCTCTACATTGCGCAGCCGCCGCTTTATAAGGTCGCGCGCGGCAAGTCGGAGGTCTACCTCAAGGATCAGGCGGCGCTGGATGATTATCTGATCAACCAGGGCGTCGATGGCGCGCTGCTGAAACTGGGCGACGGCTCCGAGATTGCCGGGGCCGACCTGACCCGCGTGGTGGATGAGGCGCGCCAGCTCAAGCGCGTGCTGGATGCCTTCCCGACCCATTACCCGCGCCACATTCTGGAGCAGGCCGCGGTGGCCGGCGCCTTTGTGCCCGGGGCTGTGGACTCCGACCTGCAGGGGGTTGCTGACAAAGTGGCGACCCGCCTCGACGCCATCGCGCTGGAATACGAGCGCGGCTGGCAGGGCCGGATCACCCAGGACCACGGCATCCGCCTGGCCCGCATCCTGCGCGGGGTGGAGGAAGTGCGCACCCTGGACGGCCCGATGCTGCGCTCCGGCGAGGCCCGCAAGACCGGCAGCTTCACCAAGAGCCTGCAGGAAATCTATGGTGCCACCGCCCAACTGGTGCGCCGCGACCGCAGCCAGCTCATCCACGGGCCGCTGGGCCTGTTGCAGGCGATTCTGGAGGAGGGCGAGAAGGGCCTCACCCTGCAGCGCTACAAGGGCCTGGGAGAAATGAACCCGGACCAGCTATGGGAAACCACCCTGGACCCGGACGCCCGCACGCTGCTGCAGGTGCGCGTCGACGATATGGTCGAAGCGGATGACCTGTTCACCAAGCTGATGGGCGACGTCGTGGAACCCCGCCGGGAATTCATCCAGAAAAACGCCCTCAGCGTCGAAAACCTGGACTTCTAAAACCTCCCTTGCAGCCCTTGCCCCACCGCCTGCGGCTGTGGGGCAAGGGCCGGCAGAGCGTGCGGGTGAGGGCTGCCCGCCTCGGACCCGGCGGCGGCTTTGCGCCGCCATTACGGGTCTGCCCGCTTCTGTGATCGCGGCCGCCCGCAGGCTTCAGGCCGTTTGATCGGCCGCCGCGTTGCTACTTTTGGAAATTCTTAACAACCAGCAGCAGAAGAGGTTGCGCTAGGTCAACCAAATCTTACTTCTGATTATTTGAATGTTTTGAATTTCCAAATCAACCACTTAGAAAATGACTCAGATCAAGGTGCCGGTCGCTGGTCCTCCGCATTCTCCGGTCCAGCGAAGCGCGACCGACCTGGAAAAACAGCATCTGAGATGACCGTTTCCTGGCTGGCCTGCTCCGCTGAGAAAGTGAGAGCCAAGGAGGGCACATATGTCCGAACAGCC
Source organism: Leisingera sp. UBA4491 (assembly GCF_002388965.1). Lineage (NCBI taxonomy): Bacteria > Pseudomonadati > Pseudomonadota > Alphaproteobacteria > Rhodobacterales > Roseobacteraceae > Leisingera > Leisingera sp. UBA4491. The sequence continues at coordinate 93,766 of NZ_DGNN01000029.1, forward strand.
AACCAAAGCCGAAGAGCGGAACACTTTCCTGTTTCTCGCCGTCATCCTGGCGCCGGTTCTGGCGGTGGGAATTGTCGGCGGTTACGGCCTGATTATCTGGATCTCCCAGATCTTCCTGGGCCCGCCCGCAGGTTAAGAGGCCAGGCCGATGCCAGCCCATGCCAGCACAGCCCCTTCCCGGCGCGCCTTCCTGACCGGACGGGTCGCCAGGCCCAAGCCGGAATTCCGCCCCCCCTGGACCGATGAGGCCCGGGTGCAGGCGCATTGCACCAGCTGCAATGCCTGCGTGGAGGCGTGCCCGGAAGAGGTTATCGAATGCGACAGCCGGGGCCGCCCGCGGATCAATTTCCGCGGCGGCGAGTGCACCTTTTGCGCGGCCTGCGCTGAGGCCTGCCCGGAACCCGTGTTCGACCTGGCGCAGCCTGCCCCCTGGCCGGTGACCGTGGACATCGGCAGCAGCTGCCTGCTGGCCGCGGGAATCACCTGCCAGCTGTGCACCGACATCTGCGACGCGCGCGCCCTGCGGATGGATCTGTCGGTCCGCCCGGCGGGTGCCATCCAGGTTGATGCGGATGCCTGCACCGGCTGCGGCGCCTGCCTTGCCACCTGTCCCAACAACGCCATCGCGATCCGCGACCCCCGCCAGCAAAGGAGCCACGGGTGACAAAAGAGGTTCATATTTCCAGCCTGCTGGTGCGCAGCAACCCGGCCCGCATGGCCGCCGTGCTGGACACCATCAAAGCCATGCCGAACGCCGAGATTTCGCAAACAGACCCCTCGGGCAAAATTGTCGTCTTGTTCGAAGCGGACAGTGACCGTGCCATTGGCGATGCCCTGGCCGAAATCCAGCTTCTCGACGGCGTCGCCAGCGCGGCGCTTGTCTTCCATCAGACCTGTGATGCCCAGGAACTCGCCCTTCAGGAAGGAACCCCCCAATGACCGGACTTACACGCCGTGACGCCATCAAGGCGCAGGCCGCTGCAGCCGCGGCCCTTGCCGCCGGGCTGCCGATCCCCGCGGCCGCACAGAACCTTGTCACCGACGCCAATGTGACCGAGCTGAAATGGTCCAAGGCCGCCTGCCGCTTCTGCGGCACCGGCTGCTCGATCATGGTGGCCACCAAGGCAGGCCGCGTGGTCGCCACCCATGGCGACACCCAGGCCGAGGTCAACCGCGGCCTGAACTGCGTCAAGGGCTACTTCCTGTCCAAGATCATGTATGGCGCCGACCGCCTGACCCAGCCGCTGCTGCGGAAAACGGGCGGCGAATATGACAAGAACGGCGAGTTCACCCCGGTCTCCTGGGACGAGGCCTTCGACATCATGGCCGAGAAGTGGAAAAAGACCCTGGCCGAGAAGGGCCCCGAGGGCATCGGCATGTTCGGCTCCGGCCAGTGGACCGTCTGGGAAGGCTATGCAGCCTCCAAGCTGATGAAGGCGGGCTTCCGCTCCAACAACATCGACCCCAACGCGCGCCACTGCATGGCCTCTGCCGTGGGCGGCTTCATGCGCACCTTCGGCATCGACGAGCCGATGGGCTGCTATGACGACTTCGAGAACGCCGACGCCTTTGTGCTGTGGGGCTCTAACATGGCGGAGATGCACCCGATCCTGTGGACCCGCATCACCGACCGCCGCTTCAGCCATCCGCATGTCAAGGTGGCGGTGCTGTCGACCTTCACCCACCGCAGCTTCGACCTGGCGGACATTCCGGCGGTGTTCACCCCGCACTCCGACCTGGTGATCCTGAACTACATCGCCAACTACATCATCCAGAACGATGCAGTGCATAAGGACTTCGTCGCCAAGCACGTCAACTTCAAACGCGGCAACCAGGACATCGGCTATGGCCTGCGTCCGGAGCACCCGCTGGAGCAGGCGGCAGAGAATGCGGACAAGGCCGGCGGCGCCGAGCCGATGAGCTTTGAGGAATTCGCCGAATTCGTTTCCGAATACACGCTTGAAAAAGCGGCGGAAATGTCCGGTGTCCCGGCTGAGACGCTGGAGAAGATCGCCAAGCTCTACGCCGATCCCGATACCAAGGTGATGTCGCTCTGGACCATGGGCGTCAACCAGCACACCCGCGGTGTCTGGGTGAACAACCTGCTCTACAACATCCACCTGCTGACCGGCAAAATCTCCACTCCCGGCAACTCGCCGTTCTCGCTGACCGGCCAGCCCTCCGCCTGCGGCACCGCGCGCGAGGTGGGCACCTTCTCGCACCGTCTGCCCGCCGACATGGTGGTCAAGAACCCGGAACACCGCGCCTATGCCGAAAAAATCTGGAAACTGCCCGAAGGCACCATTCCGGGCTGGGTCGGCTCCCACGCGGTGAAGCAGAACCGCGACCTGAAGGACGGCAAGATCAACTGCTACTGGGTGCAGGTGAACAACAACATGCAGGCTGCCCCCAACATGATGGAGGAAGGGCTGCCGGGCTACCGCAACCCCGACAACTTCATCGTGGTGTCGGACGCCTATCCGACAGTGACGGCCGAAGCCGCTGACCTGATCCTGCCCGCCGCCATGTGGGTGGAAAAGGAAGGCGCCTACGGCAACGCCGAACGCCGCACCCAGTTCTGGTACCAGCTGGTCAACGCGCCGGGTGAGTCGAAATCCGACCTGTGGCAGCTTGCGGAATTCTCCAAGCGCTTCACAACAGATGAGGTCTGGCCGGCCGAAATCCTGGACGCCAACCCCGAATACAAGGGCAAGACCCTGTTCGAGGTGCTGTTCGCCAACGGCAAGGTCGACAAATACGAGCTGTCCGAGAAGGCCCGCGAATACGGCAACCACGAATCCGAGGACTTCGGCTTTTACATCCAAAAGGGCCTGTTCGAGGAATACGCTGAATTCGGACGCGGCAAGGCGCATGACCTGGCACCATTTGACACCTACCACGAGGTGCGCGGCCTGCGCTGGCCGGTTGTGGACGGCAAGGAAACCCTCTGGCGCTTCAAGGAAGGCTCCGATCCCTACGTCAAACCCGGCGCGGACTATGAATTCTACGGCAAGCCAGACGGCAAGGCGGTGATCTTTGCGCTGCCCTATGAGCCGCCGGCGGAAAGCCCGGATGACGAATACCCGATGTGGCTGGCAACGGGGCGTGTGCTGGAGCACTGGCACTCCGGCTCGATGACCCAGCGGGTGCCGGAGCTTTATCAGGCGGTGCCTGACGCGCTTTGCTACATGCACCCCGACGACGCCAAGGCCCAGGGCTTTAGGCGCGGCACCGAGGTGCGGATCATCTCGCGGCGCGGCGAAATCCGCACCCGTGTGGAAACCCGCGGCCGCAACAAACCGCCCAAAGGCCTGGTCTTTGTGCCCTGGTTCGATGCGCGCCGGCTGATCAACAAGGTCACGCTGGATGCCACCGACCCGATCTCGAAACAGACGGACTTCAAAAAATGCGCAGTCCGTATCGAAGCAGTGTGAGGCCCGTCATGAAACATCTCCGTCTCGCCATCCTGGCCGCACCGATCCTGCTGGCCTCGGCCGCTTTCGCCCAGAACCAGGTCGCCACGCTGCGCAACAATGCGCCGCTGGCGGAAGAGGGCGAAGCCACCCAGATCCCCGGCATCGTCAACACCGACATCCGCCAGGTGCGCAACTATCCGGATCAGCCGCCGCTGATCCCGCATAAGACCGACAACTACCAGGTCGATCTGAACTCCAACAAATGCCTGACCTGCCACAGCCGCACCGCCGTGGAAGTCAGCCAGGCACCGATGATCTCGGTCACCCACTTCATGAACCGCGAGGGCCAGACCCTCGCCGCGGTCAGCCCGCGGCGCTATTTCTGCACCCAGTGCCATGTGGTGCAGACCAACGCCCGGCCGCTGGTCGAGAATGAGTTCGTCGATGTCGACAAGGTGCTGGATTACGTCCACTCCAAACAGGGCGGGGCGGACTGATGATTGCTTTCCTGAAACGGCTCTGGTGGATCATCAGGCGACCCAGCGCCTATTTCTCGCTCGGCTTCCTGACCATGGGCGGCTTTGTGATGGGGATCATCTTCTGGGGCGGCTTCAACACCGCGCTTGAGGTGACCAACACCGAGGCGTTCTGCACCAGCTGCCACGAAATGCGCGACAACGTGTTCGAGGAGCTGAAGCCGACAATCCACTATTCCAATCGCTCCGGCGTGCGCGCGTCCTGCCCGGACTGCCACGTGCCGCATAACTGGACCAACAAGATCGCCCGCAAGATGCAGGCCTCCAAGGAAGTCTGGGGCAAGATCTTCGGCACCATCAACACCCGGGAGAAGTTCCTGGAGCACCGGCTGGAGCTGGCGCAGCACGAATGGGCGCGGCTTGAGGCGAATGACAGCTTGGAATGCCGCAACTGCCACTCGGACGAATCGATGGACATCACCCGCCAGTCCAAGCGGGCGGCGGACGCGCATGAGCGCTTCCTGTTCACCGGCGAGAAGACCTGCATCAGCTGCCACAAGGGCATCGCCCACCAGTTGCCCGACATGGCCGCAGCCGAAGGCGAGGATCACGCAGGCCTGCTGGCCCCGGCCCATGGCGAGGGTCTCCTGGCCAGCACCCGCAGCTATCTGGGTCTGAACGGCAACTGACGCTGCCAGCCCAAAAAACACGAGAAGGCCGCTGTCCCGATGGGCAGCGGCCTTTTTCGTGCCTGTTTTCAGGCTCAGGCTTACAGCGGGATGCTGCCCAGATGGTCTTCGCCGCGCTCCCGCGCCAGCTTCATCTGCTTCTGCCGCTCGCGGAACCGCACCTTGTCCTCTTCCGAGGTCTGATCGATGCACAGGTGGCAGCTGACGCCCTGCTCGAATTCAGGCCGCGCCTTGTCTTCCGGCAGGATCGGGCGGCGGCAGCCGTGGCACAGCTCATGCGGGCCTTCGACCAGCCCGTGGCCGACCGACACCCGGTTGTCGAAGACAAAGCATTCGCCTTCCCAGGTGCTGTTTTCCGCGGGCATTTCCTCCAGGTAGCGCAGGATGCCGCCCTTCAGGTGATAGACGTCCTCCACCCCCTGTCCGAGCAGGTAGTTGGTCGACTTCTCGCAGCGGATGCCGCCGGTGCAGAACATCGCAACACGCTTGTTGTGGAAGCGGTCCTTGTTCTCCTCCCACCAGGCGGGGAAATCGCGGAAGCTCTCGGTCTTGGGGTCGATCGCGCCTTCAAAGGTGCCGATCGCCACTTCGTAATCGTTGCGGGTGTCGATCAGCACCACATCGTCCTGCCGGATCAGGTCGTTCCACTCCTCCGGCTCGACGTAATGCCCGACCGAGGCCTGCGGATCCACGTCCGGCTGGCCCATGGTGACGATCTCTTTCTTCAGCCGCACCTTCATCTTTCCAAAGGGCGGCTCTGCCGCAGTGGCCTCTTTCCATTCCAGCCCCGCGCAGCCGGGCAGGGATTTGATATGGGCGAGCACCGCATCAATGCCGGCCCTCGGGCCTGCGATGGTGCCATTGATCCCCTCCTGCGCCAGCAGCAGCGAGCCTTTGACGCCCTGCGCCTGGCACAGGTCCAAGAGCGCCGGGCGGATGGCGGCGGGATCAGGGAAACGGGTGAAGTGATAGAGGGCAGCAATCGTGTACATGCCCCGGCCTTAGAACCATGGCGCGCGGTTTTCAAGACCAAGAACCTCCTGCGCGGGGCCAATAAAACAAGGGCTTGGCATGTATGTTTTCGCCTGCGTCAGCCCGCCGCCCGCCAGCGGCAGTTCCCAAGCGGCACTTGTGCCGTTACAAATTGTGCAAGCCAGCAAAGGAGTTGCCGATGACCCAGGCCCTGATCGTTGTGGATGTGCAGAATGACTTCTGTCCGGGCGGGGCGCTGGCGGTGCCCGGCGGGGACGAAGTGGTGGCCCCCATCAACGCCATGATGGCGCAGTTCGAGACGGTGATTCTGACCCAGGACTGGCACCCGGCGGGGCATTCCTCCTTCGCCTCCGCGCACCCGGGCAAGGCCCCGTTCGAAACGGTGGAGATGCCCTATGGCACCCAGGTTCTGTGGCCCGATCACTGCGTGCAGGGCACCGGCGGGGCGGCCTTTCACAAGGATCTGCGCACCGATGGCGACCTGATTATCCGCAAGGGGTTCCGCCCCGCGATCGACAGCTATTCCGGCTTTTTCGAAAACGACAAGACCACGCCCACCGGACTGGAAGGATACCTCCGCAGCCGGGGCATCACGCGGCTGGCCCTGGCCGGGCTTGCCACCGACTTTTGCGTTGCCTTCACGGCGCTGGACGCGGCCCGGCTTGGGTTTGAGGTCACGGTTGATCTGGCCGCCTGCCGGGCGATTGATCTGGATGGCTCGCTGCAGGCGGCGCTGGATCAGATGAAAGAGGCGGGAATTGTGCTTCAATCCTGAGTTGATTTGCCGATTTATTAACAATACCCGGCTTAAACTGGGCCGGCACACCGACGGCAAGGCGTTTTGATGGATATTTCGGACGGGGCCGCCACCGGCCCGCTGGCCAGCTACGACAAGCGGTACGGCTCGCTCGAGCTGCTGCTGCGCTATGCCCGCGGCCGCGTGCGGATGTTCTGGGGCCGCCAGCTGTACATGGCGCTGGCCTTTCTTGTGCTGGGGCTGATCGTCCCCTTCCAGTATGCGCTGCTGGCCTATGCCGTGACCTGCGCCGGCGATGCGGCGGATTGCCTGCTGCTGCACCGGGCCGGATACCTGGCCAGCCGCGGGATGAGCGAGCGGGCCTTGCGGCTGCTGACAGCACTGACCGCCCTCCTGCACGCGCTGGCGCTCAGCGCGGCTGCCTCGCTTCCGTTCTGGGTTGAATTCCAGTCCCTGCAGCCGCAGGTCCATGCAGAGCCGCTGTTTACCGTCGGCCTGCTTCTGGGCTCGGCAATCAATGCCGGGCTGGTGCTGCCCTACCATCCGCAGGCCGTCGTCGCCAAGCTGGTCACCTATGCGGCGATGCCGCTTGCCTTCCTGGCCTTCGAAATCCTCCAGTCCCCGGAACTGGCGGCCTCCTATCAGCTGCACCTGGCAGGGCTGCTGGTGTTTTATACCTCGTATCTGTGGTTTCTGGGCTTTGTCAGGCGCAACTTCAGCCGGACGCGCAGCAATATGCTGGCCCAGGCCCAGCAGCAGCAGGAGCTGGAAGCCGCCTATGCTGAACTCTCTGATCAGCAGATGGAGGCCAAGCGCCTGGCGCTGGTGGCGGAAAACGCCAATGACAGCGTGATGCTGATGGACCGCCAGGGGCGGATCACCTGGGTCAATGACAGTTTTACCCGCCTCACCGGTTATTCCTTCGGCGAGGCGCTGGGCCAGCTGCCCGGCGATCTGCTGAACAGCGGCCGGACCGACGCCGCAACCATCCGCCTGCTGCGGGACAGCGTCCGCGAGGCCCGGCCGGTGCGGGTGGAAATCTGCAACCGGCGCAAGGACGGGCAGCACATCTGGATCGAGACCAGCCAGGTGCCGATGCTGAACAGCGCCGGGGAGATGGAGACCCTGATCGCGGTGGAACGCGACATTTCCGCCGCCAAGGAACATGCCCGGCAGCTGGAGCAGGCGCGGATCGCGGCTGAGGAAGGCGCCCGCGCCAAGGCGGACTTTCTGGCCACCATGAGCCACGAGATCCGCACCCCGATGAACGGGGTGATCGGCATGGCCCAGCTGCTGCGCGACAGCGGCCTGAACGAAGAGCAGGAGCTTTATGCCGGCGCCATTCTCAGCTCGGCGGATACCCTGCTGGCGCTGATCAATGATGTCCTGGACGTCTCCAAAATGGATGCCGAGGGGGTCAGCCTCAGCTGCACCGATTTCGACCCGCGCGCCTGCTTCGAAGACACCATGCGCCTGCTGACGGCCCAGGCGGAGGCCAAGGGGCTGGACCTCCTTCTGGACATCAAGGAGCGTGTGCCCGCGCAGCTGCACGGCGATGACCGGCGGATCCGCCAGATCCTGCTGAACCTTGCCGGCAATGCGATCAAGTTCACCGAACACGGCCAGGTGCAGGTGACGCTGGATGCCGAACCGGCGGGGCAGGGGACCGGCCTGGTCTTCTCGGTCACAGACACCGGGATCGGCATCCCCAGGGAAATGCTCTCCAAAGTGTTCGAACGGTTCTCCCAGGCGGATGCCGCAATCAGCCGCCGCTTTGGCGGCACCGGCCTCGGGCTCGCCATTTCCCGCCGCCTGGCTGAGGCGATGGGCGGCAGCATTTCGGTGACCTCCGACCTGGGGCTTGGGTCCTGCTTTACCGTGCGGCTTCACCTGGATCCGCCGCGGGCAGAGCCGGCAGCAGCCCCCGCCGCAACGCCGCAGGCTGGCAGTTCTGCCGCGCTGGAGGGGCTGCGGGTGCTGGTGGCGGAGGATAATGCCGTGAACCGTGTTCTGATGGAGAAATTTCTGCTGCCCACCCCGGCGGAGGTGGCTTTTGCCCAGAACGGCCGCGAAGCAGTGGCGCAGTTTGAGGCGTTTGCGCCGGATATCATCCTGATGGATATGTCGATGCCGGAGATGGACGGGCTGGACGCCACCCGCGCGATCCGCGCCCTGGCGCGGCCGCAGCCCGCGATTGTCGCGCTGACGGCAAACGCTTTTGACTCTGACCGCGAGGCCTGTCTTGCTGCTGGTATGGACGAATTCATGAGCAAACCCGTCAACCGCGGCAAGCTGCTGGACCTGCTGGCGCATCTGGCGCCGCAGGCGCAGTCCCGCCGCGCGGGCTGATTTCCTTTGCCCCCGCAGGCGCGCTATCCTATCAATCAATGACCCCTTAAGCACGAGGCCGCCGGTGGATATTGCAACCCGCGTCTACAATCACAAATGGAAGATCGACCCGATCATCCGGTCGCTGATCGACACTGATTTCTACAAGCTGCTGATGTGCCAGTCGGTGTTCCGCAACAAGCCGGACACCACGGTGACCTTCTCGCTGATCAACCGCTCCACCCATGTGCCGCTGGCCCGGCTGATCGACGAGGGCGAGCTGCGCGAACAGCTGGACCACATCCGCTCGCTGTCGCTCAGCCGCGGGGAAAGCACCTGGCTGCGCGGCAATACCTTCTATGGCAAGCGGCAGATGTTCCGCCCCGACTTCATGGAGTGGTTCGAGGGCCTGCGCCTGCCGCCCTACCATCTGGAACGCAAGGGCGATCAGTATGAGCTGGCGTTCGAGGGCAAATGGCACGAGGTCATGCTGTGGGAAATCCCGGCGCTGGCGGTGCTGATGGAGCTTCGCTCGCGCGCGGTTCTGGACAAGATGGGGCGGTTTGAGCTGCAGGTGCTGTATGCCCGCGCCATGACCCGGGTCTGGGAAAAGATCGAGAAACTGCGGGAGATCGACGGGCTGACGATTGCCGATTTCGGCACCCGCCGCCGCCACTCCTTCCTGTGGCAGGACTGGTGCGTGCAGGCAATGATCGAGGGGCTGGGGGAGAAGTTCACCGGCACCTCCAACTGCCTCATCGCCATGCGCCGCGAGGTGGAGGCGATCGGCACCAATGCCCATGAGCTGCCGATGGTCTATTCCGCCCTGGCGGGCAGCGACGCGGAACTGGCCCAGGCCCCCTATGACGTGCTGTCCGACTGGCATGACGAGCATGAGGGCAACCTGCGCATCATCCTGCCCGACACCTACGGCACCCAAGGCTTCCTGGACCGGGCGCCGGACTGGCTGGCGGGCTGGACCGGCATCCGCATCGACAGCGGCGACCCGGCCAAGGGTGCCGAGGTGGCGATCAACTGGTGGAAGGACCGCGGCGAGGATCCGGCGGAAAAGCGGGTGATTTTCTCCGATGGCCTCGATGTGCCGCAGATCCAGGACCTGCACGCGCAGTTCTCGGACCGGACCAAGGTCTCCTTCGGCTGGGGCACGCTGCTGACGAACGATTTCCGCGGTCTGGTTCCGGGCGATGCGCTGGCACCGTTCTCGCTGGTCTGCAAGGCGGTTGCGGCCAACGGGCGGCCCACCGTGAAACTGTCCGACAACCCGGAGAAGGCGATGGGCCCGGCGGAGGAAATCGCGCGCTACAAGCGGGTTTTCGGCGTCGGCAAGCAGGAGCGGCAGGACGTTATCGTCTGAGGGCGCACATAGGGGGCGCTGCCCCCTCGGCCTGGCGGCCTCACCCCCGGAGTATTTTGGAAAGATGAAAGCGGCGGGCGCCCTCAGCCGTGATGGGCCGCCACGGTCTTAAGCTGCGAAAACCCATAAAGCGCCTCAAAGCCCTTTTCCCGCCCGTGACCGGATTTGCCAACCCCGCCAAATGGCAGTTCCACCCCGCCGCCGGCGCCGTAGTTGTTGAGGAACACCTGCCCCGCGCGCAGGCGTTTTGCCAGCCGCATCTGCCGCGCCCCGTCGCGGGTCCAGACGCTGGCCACCAGCCCGTACTCGGTCGCGTTGGCGATCCGCAGGGCGTCCTCTTCGGTCTCAAACGGGATCAGCACCTGCACCGGGCCAAAGATTTCCTCCCGCGCCAGCACATGATCCTCCGGCACGTCCGCGAACAGGGTGGGGGGCACATAGGCGCCGCTTTCCGGCGCATGGGGCACAACCGCCCCCTGCGCCGCAACCGGCAGGTCCGCCCCCTGTTTCAGATAGGCCTCGACAATCTGCTTCTGCCGGGCAGAGATCAGCGGCCCGACCCGCAGGTCCTCTGCCGCCGGCCCCACGGTCAGCGCGCCATAGGCCTCGGCCATCCGCGCCTTCACCGCCTCATACACTCCGCGCTGCACCAGAATGCGCGAGGAGGCCGAGCAGGTCTGGCCTGCGTTCTGGATGCCGGCGTTGACCAGAAACGGCAGGGCGGCATCCAGGTCGGCATCGTCGAACACCAGCTGCGGGGACTTGCCGCCCAGCTCCAGCGTCACAGGCACCACATTGGCGCCAGCGGCCTGCTGCACCAGCGCGCCGGTCCTGACCGAGCCGGTGAAGGAGATGTGATGCACGCCGGGATGCGCCGCCAGTGCCGCGCCGGCCTCGGCCCCCAGCCCCGGCACCACGTTCAGCGCACCCGCGGGCAGCCCGGCCTCCATCGCGATATGGGCGAAAGCCAGGGCCGTCAGGCAGGCTTCCTCCGCCGGTTTCAGCACACAGGCGTTGCCCATCGCCAGTGCGGCGCCGACGGACCGCCCGATGATCTGCATCGGGTAGTTCCAGGGCACGATATGCCCCGTGACCCCATGCGGCTCGCGCAGGGTATAGACGGTGTAGCCGTCGAGATACGGGATGGTCTCCCCCATCACCTTGTCCGCCGCGCCGCCATAGAACTCGCAGTAGCGCGCCAGCGCCACCGCATCGGCACGCGCCTGGCTCAGCGGCTTGCCCACGTCCATCGCCTCGATCGCGGCCAGCAGCTCCACTCGCTCCAGCACGAACTGGCCTATCCGCGTCAGGATGCGGCCCCGCTCCAGCGCGGTCATGCGCCCCCAGCCGCCATCCAGCGCCGCTTCTGCTTCCAGTACCGCGGCCTCGATATCCGCCGCGCCGCCGCGGGCGATCTGGCAGATTTCGCTGCCGTCCGAGGGGTTCACAAGCGGCAGGGTGCCGCCGCTTGCCGCAGGCTGCCAGGTGCCGCCGATAAGGCAGAGCGCGGGGTCGAACCAAAGCGGGGAAGTGTCAGTCATCATGCGCTCCTGCGATCTCAAAGCTGTAGCTTTTGATTTGATGTTCGGTGAACGGCGCCCCCTGGCGCAAGTCCCGGATGCCGGGCATCGCGCTAAGGCAGGTGCCCCAAAAGGCCACCGCATCGGCAGAGGATGCCGAGAGCCCCATGCGCCAGCGGCCCGGAAACTCGCGCAGGAGGGTCCGGGCGGCCTCTTGGCCCCAGCCCCGGCGGCGGTGCTGCGGCAGGATGCAGAACTCCGACAGCTCGCGCCGGTCATCGGGCAGGTTCAGCACGATGGCAAAGCCGATGCGCTGGGTGCCATTCCTGATCCAGAAGGCAGTCACGTCCTTGCGGTTCAGCATCTGGCCCGCACGGCGTGCCGGATCAATGGAAGCACGCGGCGCCACCTCGGCCAAGTAGGGCGCCAGCGCTGCTGTCAGCAGCGCCTGCTCCCGCGGCAGGATCAGCGACAGCGTCAGGTTCATGCGGCCCCCTGATCCAGATCGGGCAGCACCGGCGCCGCAGCGATCAGCTGCCGGGTATAGGGGTGCTGCGGGTTGGAAAAGACCTCTTCGGTTTCGCCCTGCTCGACGATCTCGCCTTGCCTCATGACCAGACAGCGGTCGGTGATCGTGCGCACCACGCTCAGGTCGTGGCTGATGAACAGATAGGTCAGCGAATAGGCCGCGCAGAGTTCCGCCAGCAGGTCCAGGATGCGGGCGCGGACCGAAACGTCGAGCGCTGAGACCGCCTCGTCAAAGATGATCAGCTCCGGCCTTGTGATCAGCGCGCGGGCAATGGCGATGCGCTGGCGCTGCCCGCCGGAGAACTGGTGGATGTACTTGCCGGCATCTTCCGGTTTCAGCCCGACAGCGGTGAGGGTTTCGGCGATCAGTTCCCTGCGCGCGGCCCCAACGGGCGGATCCGGCAGCATATGGAAGGGTTCGGTGATCAGCCGCTCCACCCGGTGGCGCGGGTTGAAGCTGCCGTAAGGGTCCTGGAACACCACCTGCATTTTGCGCCGGACCGCGGGATCCAGCTGGGCGGTCACCGGTTCGCCATCTAGTCGAATCTCCCCGCCCTGCAGCGGCTCCAACCCCAGAATGGCCCGTGTCAGGGTCGATTTTCCGCAGCCCGACTCCCCCACCAGCCCCAGCCGCTCGCCGCGGTTCAGGGTGAAGGAGACATCCTTAACGGCGCGGAACCGGCCGGGTTTGGCAAACAGAGACTTGCGCGGGGTCTTATAGTCGCGGACGGCGTTCCGGACTTCCAAGAGCGGCGCCGGCGCGGGCGGTTCCGGCAGTGCCACCTGGTGGCTGGAAGCCGCAAACAGCATCTGCGTATAGGGATGGCGCATGTGGCGCAGCAGCTGGCGCGTGCCGCCGGTCTCCACCACTTCGCCGTGGCGCATGACGACGATCCGGTCGGCCAGATCCGCCACCACCGCCAGATCGTGGGTGATGATCAGCAACCCCATGCCCGTGTCCTGCACCAGGTCCTTCAGCAGCTCCAGAATCTGCGCCTGTGTGGTCACGTCCAGCGCGGTGGTCGGCTCATCCGCGATCAAGAGTTTCGGGCGCAGGGCAATTGCCATGGCAATCACCACCCGCTGGCGCTGGCCGCCCGACAGCTCATGCGGATACCGGCTGAGCGGGAAACGGTCCTCGGGCAGCCCGACCCGCTCCAGCACCTCGCGGGCGCGGGCCTCGGCCTGGCCGCGCGGCATCGCCTTGTGGATCAGGATCGTCTCCATCACCTGCGCGCCGATGGTCTTCACGGGGTTGAGCGCGGTCATGGGCTCCTGAAACACCATGCCGATGGACTGGCCGCGCAGGGCGCACATCTGCGCCTCGGACTGGTCCAGCAGCTGGGTGCCGTCCAGGGTGATGTATCCCTTTGCCTCGGCCTGTTCCGGCAGCAGCTGCATGACTGCCAATGCGGTCATCGACTTGCCGGAGCCGCTTTCGCCGGTCACCGCGACGATCTCGCCCGGCTCGATGTGAAAGGAGACGTCCTTCAGCACCGGGTAGCAGCCGATCTTGAGCGACAGGCGGGTCACGTCCAGCAGCGTCATGTCCGCGCCATCCTCAGTTTCGGGTCCAGCCAGTCGCGCAAGCCGTCGCCCAGCAGGTTCAGCCCCAGCACCGTCAGGATGATGGCCGTGCCCGGCACCAGCGCCAGATGCGGCGCAAAGCTCACCATGGTCTGCGCATCGGCCAGCATCCGCCCCCAGCTGGGCGTGGGCGGCTGCGCGCCCAGGCCGACATAGGACAGGCCGGCCTCGGCCAGAATGCCAAGGGAGAATTGGATTGTGCCCTGCACGATCAGCAGGTTGGTGACGTTGGGCAGGATATGCTCCGCCGAGATCCGCGCCGCGTTTTTGCCGGCCACGCGGGCGGCCAGAATGAACTCCCGCTCCCAAAGGGACAGCGCCGCGCCGCGGGTGATGCGGGCAAAGACGGGGATGTTGAAGATGCCGATGGCGATGATCGCGTTGATGGCGCCCGCCCCCAGAACGGCGGTGATCAGGATCGCAATCACCAGCGAGGGGAAGGCAAAGACCAGATCGTTGCCGCGCATGATCATCTCATCCAGCCACGATCCCTTGCGCGCCGCCGCCGTCAGCCCCAGCGGCACGCCCGCGCCCATGCCGATGCCAACCGCCACCAGGGCGACGGCGATGGAGGTGCGCGCGCCCACCATGATCATCGACATCAGGTCGCGCCCGAAATGATCTGTCCCCAGCCAGTGCTGCGCGTTGGGGGTTTGCAGCTTGGCCGGGATGTTCATCGCGGTGTGGTCAAATGGCGTCCACAGGAACGACACCGCCGCCGCCAGCAGCACCAGCGAGGATAAAACGGCACCAAGGATCAGGTTGCGGGTCATCTGTCGCCCCCGGCTGTGTCAATGATCCGAGGGGCGCGCCCGAGCCTGGGGGGGGGCGAAGCGCCCTCCCGGGGGAAGGGGAGTGCGCGGCCCGGCGTTGCCGGGCCAAGAGACAGAAATGGTTGTCCGAATTTCCGGATCATGCCCGGCTCCTCAGCCGCGGGTCGACCAGCGCATAGGCAAGATCGACCAGGAAATTCACCGTGATGACGGCAAAGACCAGCAGCATCACCACCGACTCCACCACGATCAGATCGCGCGCGGAAATCGCCTGGAACACCAGCCGCCCAAGGCCGGGCAGGTAAAACACCTGCTCGATGATGATGGCGCCCGCCAGCAGGAAGGAAAACTGCAGCCCGATGATGGTCAGCACCGGAATCAGCGCGTTCCTGACCCCGTGCCGCCACAGCGCCTGGCGCCGGGTCAGCCCCTTGGCGCGGGCGGTGCGCATGAAATCCTCGTCCAGAATGTCCAGCAGGGCTGAGCGCATCACCCGCGTCAGGATCGCCGCCTGCGGCAGCGCCAGCGCAATCGCCGGCAGGGTAAGCGCATGAAGCCCCGCGCCGATCCCGGCCTCCCAGCCCGGAAACCCGCCCGCCCCGAACCAGCGCAGGTTGATGGCAAAGATCAGCACCAGCATCATCGCAAACCAGAAGTTCGGGACCGCCACGCCCAGCTGGGTCGCCCCCATCACCGCCATGTCGCCGGCCTTGCCGCGGCGGGCAGCGGCGTAGATGCCCGCCGGAAAGGCAATCAGCGTCGACAGCGTCAGCGCATAAAGCGCCAGCGGCAGCGATACCCACATCCGGTCGGCAATCATCCCCGCCACCGGCGTGCGGTAGGTGTAGGAGGTGCCGAAATCGCCCCCAAGCATCCCCGCAACCCAACTGAGGTAGCGGGCGGTTTTGCCTTGATCCAGCCCCAGCTCTGCCTTCAGGGCCGCCACCGTGTCCGCCTGCGCATTGACCCCCAGCATGAACGACGCGGGGTCGCCCGGTGCCACCTCCACCACGAGGAAGATCACCAGAGAGGCAACAGCCAGGCTGAGGATCAGCGACAGGAGGCGTTTGAGGGCATAGCGGAGCATGGCTGCCACGTTAGGAGCCTGCGGGGAACGGGTCCAGAGGGAGCGCGGAGGGAAACGAACCGCAGGCGGCGAAAAATGCGCAGCGTCAAAAGGTTGTGCGCAATCCGGCCGGAAACAGGCCAATGGCGTCCGGCAGGCTCTTTGGCAGCGGGCGGAAACGGTCTATCACTCTGTCATGCTGTCCCGCCCCCTGTTCATCGGTTCGGAAATCTACCGCACCTCCTCTTATGGCCGCACCCATCCCTTGCGGGTGCCGCGGGTGTCTACCGTAATGGACCTCTCCCGCGCGCTGGGCTGGCTGCCGGATGCGGTCTATGTGAATTCCCCCCGCGCCAAACCGGCGGCGCTGACCGTCTGGCACACGCCCGAATATGTCGCCGCGCTGCAGGCGGCGGAGGCCGCGCAGGCGGTCAGCGCGGAAGTCCGCGCGCGCCATCACCTCGGCACCCTCTCCAACCCGGTGTTCCCGGAAATCTTCCGCCGCCCGGCCACCGCTGCGGGCGGCTCGATCCTGGCCGGGGAGCTGCTGGCGGATGGCGGCATCGTCTACAACCCGGCGGGCGGCACCCACCACGGGATGCCGGACCGGGCCAACGGGTTTTGCTATCTGAACGATCCCGTCCTGGCGATGCTGTCGCTGCGCCACCACGGCGCGCAGCGGATCGCCTATGTCGACATCGACGCCCATCATTCCGACGGGGTGGAGCATGGCTTTGCCGGCGACCCTGACGTGCTGATGATCTCAGTGCATGAGGAAAACCTCTGGCCCAAGACCGGCACGCTGACGGAGGATGCCGGCGGTTCGGCCCTGAACCTGCCGGTGCCGCGCGGGTTCAACGATGACGAGATGGCGCTGGTGCGCGATGCGCTGATCCTGCCCGCGGTGCAGTCGTTTCAGCCGGACGCCATCGTGCTGCAATGCGGGGCGGATGCGGTGACGGAGGACCCGCTGCCGCACCTGGACCTGTCAAACAACGCCCATTGGGCGGTGGTGCGGGCGCTGATGGGCATGGCGCCGCGCTATCTGGTGCTGGGCGGCGGCGGCTATAACCCGTGGTCGGTCGGGCGGCTCTGGACCGGGGTCTGGGCGGCGCTGAACGGGATTGAGGTGCCGGAGCGGCTGCCCGCGGCGGGCGAAGCGGTGCTGCGCGGGCTGGAGTTCAACGGCAACCGCATGGGCCGCAATCCGCCAGAGCACTGGTTCACCACGCTCAGGGATCAGCCGCGGGGCGGGGAGATCCGTCAGGAAATCCGGGAGCGCGTGCAGTTCTTGCGAAGAAGACGCAGGCTCCAAATGTAGCACCGCCTGGCCGCAGGCCGGGCAGCGCCCGTCCCGCCCCCCACGGGGCGGGCGCTTCGCTTCCCACCCCGCCGGGACGGGCGCTGCCCTTCGTGAATAGGGGCGATCGCTACTCCGCCCAGCTGACCGCCGTCAGGTCGATGGCCGCCGTCGGCGCATTCTCCCACAGGCCCTGCAGCCCGGCCTTGGCCACCCCCAGTTTGGCCAGCTGGAACAGGTAGCCGTTGACGTAATCCGCCGCGATCATCTCCTGCGCGTCCTGCAGCAGCGCGGTGCGGCTGTCCGGGCCGGTGGTCGCGGTCAGCCGGTTCATCAGTTCCTGAAGCGCCTTGCTGTCGTACTGGAAATAATACTCGGGCCGGGCATAGATGCCGATGTCCATCGGCTCGGTATGGCTGACGATGGTGAGGCCAAAGCTCTTGCCGTTGAACACGCTTTCCAGCCATTGCGCCCATTCGACGTTGATGATCTCGGCCTTGATCCCCACTGCGGCCAGCTGCGCCGCAATGATCTCGCCGCCGCGCCGCGCATAAGACGGCGGCGGCAGGTGCAGCGTGGTCTCAAACCCCTCCGGGAACCCGGCCTCCGCCAGCAGCGCCTTGGCTTGTTCGGGGTCATGGGCGGACTTGCCGGTCAGGTCCTTGTAGGCCGGGTGGTGCGGCGCAAAGTGCGTGCCGATCGGGGTGCCGTAGCCGAACATCGCGCCGTCGATGATCGCCTGCCGGTCGATGGCATGAGCAACCGCCTGCCGCACCCGGATATCGTCAAACGGCGGCTGCTTGTTGTTGATGGACAGAATCGTCTCGCCCTCGGTCGAGCCGACCAGCACCTGAAACCGCGGGTCGGCCTCGAACTGCGGCAGGTTCTCCGGCGCCGGGAAGTTGTCGAAGGCGTCGATATCCTCCGCCATCATCGCAGCAAAGGCGGCAGTCGGGTCGGAGATGAACTTGAAGGTGGCCGAGGCCAGCGCCGGCTGATCGCCCCAGTAATCCGGATTGCGCGCCAGCGTGATGCGGTCGCCCTGCACCCACTCCTGGAAAGTATAGGCGCCGGTGCCGACCGGATTGGTCTTGATGCCCTCAATGCTCTCCGGCGCCACGATCACCGCGTCGCCCCAGGCGAGGTTGAACAGCAGGCTGCCGTTCGGCGCCTCCAGCGTGATCCGCACGGTCTGCGGGTCCACCGCCTCGACCGAGGCGATCCCGTCAAACAGTGCCTTCTGCGCATTGGTGCTGTCCTCGGCGCGGGCGCGGTCGAGCGAGAACTTCACGTCCTCGGCATCCATCGCGCTGCCATCGTGAAAGGTGACGCCTTGGCGCAGCTTAAAGGTGTAGACGGTGCCGTCTTCCGAAATTTCCCAGCTCTCGGCGAGGCCGGGAACCACCGACCCATCGCCCATGAACCGGGTCAGCCCCTCGAAAATATTGGTGTAGACAACCGAGTCGATGGCCTGCGCGGCGGCGCTGGTCGGGTCCAGATGCGGCGGCTCCAGCTGCATGGCGATGGTGACGCTGTCCTTGGCCCAGGCGCCGCCGGCGGCCAGGGCCAGTGCGGAACCTGCCGCAAAAACAAATGATTTCAGTGCCATTGAAGAACTCCCCGTGTACAATCTGCGGGCCGTGTGCGGCGCCTATTGGAAACGAGTTTCCCTGTTTCCCATGCGTAATCAAGGGCGGGGGACATTTCGCCCACTGGAAGCACGCGGCGTAAATTGATAACCCGTGCCCACTTTTAAACCGCGGACAGGAAGCCATGAGCGCAACAGCCAAGAAACAGGCGCCCAACGCCGAAGACATCCGGGCCCGCAAGGGCGGCACCCCGCTGGTGAGCCTCACGGCCTATACCACGCCGATGGCGCGGCTGATGGACAAGCACTGCGACTTCGTGCTGGTCGGCGACAGCGTCGGCATGGTGCTGCACGGGCTGACCTCCACCCTGGGCGTCACCATGGAGATGATGATCCTGCACGGCCAGGCGGTCGCGCGCGGCCTCAGCCAGGCGATGCTGGTGATCGACATGCCCTTCGGCAGTTACGAGGAAGGCCCGCAGCAGGCGTTCCGCAACGCCGCCCGGCTGATGGCCGAGACCGGCTGCGCCGCGGTCAAGCTGGAAGGCGGCGTCGAGATGGCCGAGACCATCCGCTTTCTGGTCAAGCGCGGCATTCCGGTGATGGCGCATATCGGCCTGACACCGCAGTCGATCAACACCCTGGGCGGCTACAAGGTGCAGGGCCGCGATGCACAGGCTGAGGCTGTTCTGGCCGACGCCCGCGCGGTGGCCGGGGCCGGCGCGTTCTCGGTGGTGCTGGAAAAGGTGCCGCAGAAACTGGCCGACAAGATCACCGCTGAGGTCGCGATTCCCACCATCGGCATCGGCGCCAGCGCGGGCTGCGACGGGCAGATCCTGGTGGTCGACGACATGCTGGGCTTCTTCACCGCCTTCAAACCAAAATTCGTCAAACGCTACGCCGATCTTGGCCCGCTGGCCGAGGCCGGCATCGCCGAATACGCCGCCGACGTGCGGGCGCGCGCCTTCCCCGGGGCGGAGCATGTCTTTGCCGACCAGGCCCCGGCGGCCAAGACCCCCTCCAAAGGATGACTGCTGACATGACTGCCCCGATCCTGCGCCGTCTGGCTGACCTGCGCGCTAAGACGGCTGAATGGCGCAGCAATGGCGAAACCATCGGCCTGGTGCCGACCATGGGGGCACTGCACGCCGGCCACATGTCGCTGGTGGAGGCCGCCAATCAGGCCTGCGACCGGGTGATCGTGACCATTTTCGTGAACCCCAAGCAGTTCAACAACGCCGAGGATCTGGCGAATTACCCGCGCACCGAAACCGAAGACGCGGAAAAGCTGGCGCCTTATGGCGTCGATCTGATCTATGTCCCGGACCCGGACCAGATCTACCCCGGCGGCTATGCCACCAATGTCTCTGTCGGCGGCAGCATCACGGATGTGATGGAAGGCCCCTTCCGCCCCGGCCATTTCGACGGGGTTGCCACTGTGGTCGCCAAGCTGTTCCTGCAGACCGGCGCGGATCAGGCGTTCTTTGGCCAGAAGGATTACCAGCAGCTGATGGTGGTGACCCGCATGGCCCGCGATCTGGACATCCCGATCACGGTCCACGGCTGCGAAACCGTGCGCGAGCCGTCGGGCCTTGCCATGTCCTCGCGCAATCTGCGCCTGTCGCCGGAGGCGCTGGCCAAGGCCGCCGCTCTGAATGCGGAGATGCGCAAGGCTGCCGCCGAAGCCGCCGCAGGCATGCCTTGGCCGCCGCTGGAAGCCGCCGCGCGCAAGGCGCTGGCAGAGGCAGGTTTCGGCGATGTGGAGTATTTCGACCTGCGCTGCGCCGAAACGCTGGAGGCGCTGGAGACCCCCTCCCGCCCCGCCCGCCTGCTGGCCGCCGCCTGGATGGACGGGATCCGGCTGATCGACAATATCGACGTGCCACAGAAACAATCCTGAAGGCTCACGCGCGGACAGGTCTGCATAGATTAACCAAGGGCGGCGCCTGACCCTGGGCGGGTGCAAAGCGCCCTCCCGCGGGGAGGATCGGGCGCCGCCCGGCAGTGCCGCCGGGCGAAGGTGCCGATGTTTCCGGAAGTTCCTCAACTAAATTCTTAGTAGGGGCTGGCAGCGGTAACACGTTTGCGTTTATGCTCTCCGGTCAGAGGAGACTGGAGGGCAGCAGATGACCTATATTCTGGCAATTGATCAGGGCACCACGTCGACCCGGGCAATCCTGTTTGATGCGGGAATGCAGGTCGCGGGCACCGCGCAGCAGGAGTTTACCCAGCACTATCCGCAGGCGGGCTGGGTGGAGCATGACCCGGAGGAGATCTGGGGCACCACGGTCGCGGTCTGCCGCAAGGTGATGGCGGATCTGGATGTCTCCGCTGCGGATATTGCGGGCATCGGCATCACCAACCAGCGCGAAACCACCGTGGTCTGGGACAAGACCAGCGGCAAGGCGATCCACAACGCCATCGTCTGGCAGGACCGCCGCACCGCCGCCATCTGCGAGCAGCTGCGCCAGGCGGGCCACGCGGACATGGTGGCCGACCGCACCGGGCTGCTGCTGGACCCTTATTTCTCCGGCACCAAGGTGAAATGGATCCTCGATACCGTGCCGGGCGCACGGGACCGGGCGGCGGCGGGGGATCTCCTGTTCGGCACCGTCGACAGCTTCCTGATCTGGCGCCTGACCGGCGGCGCCTCCCACGTGACGGATGCCACCAATGCCGCGCGCACGCTGATGTATGACATCCGCAAGGGCCGCTGGAGCCGCACCATCAGCGATCTGCTGGACGTGCCGCAGCAGATGCTGCCGGAGGTGAAGGACAGCGCTGCGGACTTCGGCACCACCGATCCGGAAATCCTGGGCGGGCCGGTCCCGATCCTGGGGGTGGCCGGCGACCAGCAGGCGGCCACCATCGGCCAGGCCTGTTTCCAGCCAGGGATGATGAAATCCACCTATGGGACGGGCTGCTTCGCGCTCTTGAACACCGGGGATGAGCCGGTGGTGTCAAAGAACCGGATGCTGACCACCATCGCCTATCAGCTGGACGGCAAGCCGACCTATGCGCTGGAGGGCTCGATCTTCATCGCCGGCGCGGCGGTGCAGTGGCTGCGCGACGGTCTGGGCATCATCGAACAGGCCTCGGATTCGGGCGAACTGGCCCTGCGCGCCGATCCGGGCCAGGACGTGATCCTGGTGCCCGCCTTCACCGGCCTCGGCGCGCCCTATTGGGAGCCTGACTGCCGCGGCGGCATGTTCGGCCTCACCCGCAACTCCGGCCCGGCAGAGTTTGCCCGCGCGGCGCTGCAAAGCGTCGCCTACCAGACCCGCGATCTCTATGAGGCGATGCGGGCGGACTGGGAGGACGACAGCCACCACACCGTGACCCTGCGCGTCGATGGCGGCATGAGCGCCAGCGACTGGACGATGCAGAGCCTGTCGGACATCCTGGGCGCCGCCGTCGACCGCCCGGTGATGCAGGAAACCACAGCACTTGGCGCCGCCTGGCTGGCGGGGATGCGGGCCGGGATCTACCCGGACCAGACCGGCTTTGCCGACACCTGGAAGCTCGACCGCCAGTTCGCGCCGCTGATGCAGCCCGCCGCGCGCGAGGCCGCCTACGGGCGCTGGCAGCGCGCGGTGCAGGCCGTGATCGGCGTCTAAAGCAGCAGGCGGGGGCTCCCGCCTGTTCCGCCGCATTCGCAGAATGCGCCTCACAGTTGGGCGTGGCGCCGCGCTTTGCGCGGCGTTCCCGTTTTGCCGGGAAGCGGTTTAAGGGCAGGGCTGCCCTGAAACGCGCCTTGCCGAGGGTCTGTGCGCCCATCCGCGCCTCAAGGGTGAACCGTGCCTGCGGCACGGCGGCTGCGCCGCCCTTGACCCGCGGCCGGCCGCAGGCGTTCCCTAACTGACGCGGGCACCTGCCGGGATGGTAGCAGGGCGCGCATTCAGTTCCTCGATCGAGAAACCCGCAATGGATTTGTACTTGGCGGCATGGGCGGCCAGCTCCGCCTGCGGGATCACCTCGCTGATGTCCCCGAAGTCGCCGCCGCAGAGGTCCTCAACCTGTTGCAGCACCCCGTCCGGCCCGCCGCCCGCGCGGTTGGCCAGGCCCACTGCCGTTGTCACCGGGCGCACGTCTGCCTCATAGGCCTCAAGCGCGGCGGCGCTGATGCCGTGCTCCAGCAGCTTGGCGCCGATCACCCGCGCGTCCACAATCGCCTGGCTGGCACCGTTTGACCCGACCGGATAGGTCGGATGCGCCGCGTCGCCCATCAGGGTGACGTTGCCATGCGTCCAGCGCGCCAGCGGATCGCGGTCCACCATCGGGTATTCATAAACCGCCTCCGCCCCGCGGATCAGGGCCGGGACGTCGATCCAATCAAACTGCCAATCCGCAAAATCCGGCAGGAACTCAGTGATATCCGCGGGCCGGTTCCAGTCCTCCCGCCGCCAGGGCGCGGAGGGATCAAAGCTTTTCTCCGCAATCCAGTTCATCGTCACGCGGCCGTCCGCGTCCGGCGCCGAGATCGGATAGGCCACCAGCCGCAGATGGTCATGGCCGATCATCGCCATTGACGCGCCACCCTTGAATGCGGGCGCTTGGGTGGTGGCGCGCCACAGGATGCGGCCGTTCCAGACCGGCGCGCCCTCATCCGGCACCATCTGCGCGCGCAGGGCAGAGTGGATGCCATCCGCCCCCACAACCAGCGCGCCTTCGATCCGCCGCCCGTCTGCCAGCAGCAGCGCCGCGCCGCCGTCCGTGTTCTCAAACCCCGCCGCCCGCGCGCCGGTTTCAATGCAATCCGCCCCCGCACGCTCCGCCAGCGCGCGGCAGAGCATCATCTGCAACGCCCCCCGGTGCACCGAATACTGCGGCCAGGCATAGCCCGCGCCGGTGCCGCGCGGCTCCTCCCAGATGGTCTTGCCCAGCTTGCTGTAAAACCCCAGCTGCCGGGTTCTGACGCCAATCGCGTCCAGCTCCGCCTCCAGCCCCAGATCGAACAGCTCCCGCACTGCATTGGGCTGCAGGTTGATGCCAACCCCCATCGGCTTCAGCTCCCGCGCGGCCTCGAAGATGCGGAAGGGCACCCCGGCCTGCTGCAGCGTCAGCCCCAGGGTCAGCCCGGCAATGCCGCCGCCGGCGATGAGAATGGACATGATAAGCATACTCCCTAATGGCGCGGGCAGATAACCACGGCGCAGGCAGCAGGGCAAGCGGGCAGAGGCGGATTGAGGTCAGCGCCGTCCGGCGATGATCAGGTCGGGGCCAAAGATCACGTCGGCATAATTGTGCAGGTAGATCTTCAGCCAGGGGGTGAAGCGTTCAGGATGGCGGCTCACCTCCGCCAGCAGGTCGTGATAGTCGACCCATCGGGTCTCCATCACCTCATCCGGGTTCGGGGTGACCTTCAGCGGGCGGTGGGCGTGGGCCAGGAACACATCCACCGCTTCATGCTCCACCAGCCCGTTGCCGACATCGGCGCGGTATTCCAGGTGGTGGCGGAACTCCGGGTAAAGACCGGTGATCCCCAGCTCCTCCTGCATCCGCCGCACCGCGCAGGCCGAAGGCTGCTCCTCCCACATCGGGTGGGTGCAGCAGGTGTTCGCCCACAGGCCCGGCGTGTGGTATTTGCCCATCGCCCGGCGCTGCATCAGGATTTCCACGCCTTTCACCACAAAGACGGAAACCGCCTTGTGTTTCAGCCCGCGCTCATGTGCGGCGAGCTTGTCAACAGGTGTCAAATCGCCGTTCACCCAGGCGGGGATCATGTGGCTCATACTGTGTCCGTGACGTGGTTCCCTGGCCGGCCTGCCGCAAATGCGATGGCCTGGCTCTTACCGCTAACGCCTGCGGGTTGCGAAAGCAATTACGCGAAAAGCCGCGGCGAAAATGCCGCGGCTTTGATGCAATGCTTGCCGGAAATCCGGGCGTTATTCGGTGGCCGCTTCTGCGCTTTCCTCAGTTTCGGCACCCTCTGCCGGGGCCGGGCCGTGGCTGGCCAGGAAGGCATAGATGTCTTCGCCGCCCTTTTTCAGGCGGAAGGACATTTTCGACTTGGCTTTGGAATTGCCGGTTTCGGCCTGCAGGAACTTCTTGGGGTCGGTGGTGAAGCCGACGAATTTCTCTTCATCCCAGACCAGGCCCGCTTCGCCTGCGGCGGTCAGGTCATCGCTGTATTTGAAGTCTTCCACGCTGGCCGCGGCACGGCCGGCAACACCCCACAGGTTGGGGCCGGTCTTGCCGCCCTTGACGATCACGTCGCCGTCATCGGAGACGACCATGTGGCAGGACTTGCATTTGTTGAACCCTTTCTCGCCAGCTTCGGGGTCGCCTTCGGCGAAGGCAGGGGCGGCGAGGAGGCCGAAAATGGCGGCTGTAACGAGAGGTTTCATATTGCTTGCTCCGGTTATGAGTTGGCACGTGTGACTCATGATCCAATACCCGGCAGTGTCAACCGGCAGTTTGACGCGCATCAAAGTTCCGGCAGGAAACTGCGGCAATTCAAGGCGCTGACCAGCAGGGCAGCAGGTCTCCGGGTTCCGGGCGCGCGTGAAAGACCGCGCGGGCGATGGCCCGGCTGAGGCACAGGGCGGCGGCATGGCAGAGAGTGCCGAGTTCTGCGTCCGCAGCTTCCAGCACCCGCGCGCCGGTGCTGGCGGCAAACACCAGATCGCCGTCGCCGGGGGCATGGGCCGGCACGATGGCGCGGCCGATGCCGTCATGGGCGGCGGCGGCCAGCCGCTGGCACTGCGCCTTGCTGAGCGCCGCATCGGTGGCGACGATGGCAATGGTGGTATTGGCGCGCTCCGGCGGCAGCGGCGCGCCGCCCAGGGTCTGGATCGCTTCGATCTTGCGGCTGTGCAGGCTGCGGCCCAGCCCGGCGGCCCGGTCCGGTCCGATCCCGCCGAATTCATCGCCGATCTCAAACGGGGCGGCCCAGAAATGCGTCTCGCCCGGCGTCGTGACAGCGCCCAGCGGATTGGCCGCCACCAGCGCGCCCACCGTGACGCCGCTCTCCAGCACCAGCGAGGCAGACCCCAGCCCGCCCTTCAGCATCGCAGTCAGCGCGCCGGTGCCGGCGCCGGCAGTGCCAAGTTCGAAATCCTCTGCCGCCGCCTCAAACGCCGCCCGGCCCAGGGCGCGGTAGGGGTTCTGATCCCAGTCCTTGCTGCCGCCGTTCAGCAGATCAAACAGGATCGCGCCCGGCACCAGCGGCACCCGCGCAGGCCCGACCGGAAAGCCGCGGCCTTGGCCGTGCAGCGCATCCATCACGCCGGAACAGGCGTCGAGCCCGAAGGCAGAGCCGCCCGACAGCACCAGCGCGTCGATCCTGGCGACCGATTTGTCCGGCGCCAGCAGATCCGTCTCCCGCGTGCCCGGCGCACCGCCCATCACGTGGACTGAGGCGGTGAAGGGTTTGTCCGCGGTCAGCACCGTGGTGCCGGATTTCAGCGCCGCGTCCTGGGCGTTGCCGACCAGGATGCCGGGCACGTCCGTGATCAGGTTCCTGGGGCCGGGGAGCATGGCGGGATGTCCTTTTGCTGAATGAAGCGCGCTGGCGCGCGCTGCCTCCGGCGGGAGTATTTTTGGAAAGATGAAAGCCTGGACGCTATATGCAGCGCCCGCCGTCCACTTCCATCGCGACACCGGTGACCATGCTGGCCTCATCGGAGCACAGGAAGCAGGCCGCGTTGCCCATGTCCTCCGGCGTTGAGAAGCGGCCGATCGGGATGGTGGACAGGAACTTGGCGCGCATTTCCGGGGTGTCCTCGCCCATGAAGGATTTCAGCAGCGGCGTTTCCCCGGCAACCGGGTTGATCGCATTCACCCGCACGCCATGCGGCGCCAGCTCCACCGCCATGGTCTTGGTGGCGGTGATCATCCAGCCCTTGGAGGCGTTGTACCAGTTGAGGTTGGGGCGCGGCGACACGCCGGCGGTGGAGGCCACGTTCAGGATCGCGCCCGCCTTGTTGGCCTTCATATGCGGCACCAGCGCGCGGGCGGTCAGGTAGACCGATTTCATGTTGACGCCCATCACCCGGTCAAAGTCGTCCTCGCTGATCTCCTCCAGCGGGGCGGGCAGGTGGGTGACGCCGGCATTGTTCACCAGGATGTCGAGATGCCCGAAGTCCGCCAGCGCCGCCTCTGCCATCGCAGTGACCGAGGCGCCGTCCGAGACATCCACGGTCTGCGCGATGGCGCTGCTGCCCAGCTCTGCCGCCATCGCCTCTGCCGCGGCGCCGTTGATGTCGGCAATCATCACCTTTGCGCCTTCCGCCAGGAACTTGCGCACGATGCCTGCGCCAAAGCCCGAGCCGCCGCCGGTCACAATGGCGGTCTTTCCGTCCAGCCGCATGATTTCCCTCCCGAACTGTTTGGCGTCAGAATGCGGGGAGCGGGCGGCGGACGCAATCCCATGTCAATCCGGGTCGATTTTACCGCGCGTCGCTTTCAATTCGCCGCGCTGCTTCTTGGCGTCCAGCCGCCGCCGGACCGAGCCGCGGGTGGGTTTGGTGGCAATCCGCCGCTTCGGTGCGACCAGCGCCTGGCGCACCAGTTCCGCCAGCCGCTCGCGCACGATGTCGCGGTTCCTCTGCTGCGAGCGGGTCTCGTCGCACTGCAGGATGATCGCGCCGTCCTTGGTCCAGCGGCGGCCTGCCAGCCGCTTCAGCCGCGATTTAACCGCAGGCGCCAGCGCGGGCGAACGGGCGGCCTCGAACCGCAGCTCCACGGCGGTGGCCACCTTGTTCACATTCTGCCCGCCCGGGCCCGAGGCGCGGACAAAGCTCTCGGTCAATTCCCAGTCCTGCAGGCTGATTTGGTCGTTAATGCGGATCATGGCTCTTTATGAAATAGCCACCGGAAAATCGAAAGGGCTGTTCCCACACGGGGGAACAGCCCTTCGAGATGATAGGAGGTGCACCGGTTAGGTCAGCACCAATTCAGCGGGCTATACGTGCCAAGGGCTGCCTCGGCCGCACTCCTTCTGAACTGTTCCGGCACTGCTCTCCATAGCTTCTCTAGACAATGGGCACCTCCTTTCTGATGTTTCGTGTAAGTCCAGCCTGCCACAGATTCGGTTAATGTCAAAACAAAATCATGTGGTCTTTGCGGTGAGCTTACGCACGATGATGCGGAAGGGCACAAGGGCGACCACGGCCAGCGACAATTTCACCAGCCAATCGGCCACGGCCAGCGAAACCCACAAGGGGGATTCGGGGCCAATGCCCAGCAGCGGCAGCATCTCTGCGGCCCAGGACACGTCGTTGGCCGGTTCCAGCCAGCTGAGCGCGGCCGAAAACGCCAGGGTGAAGAAAATCGCGGTGTCGACGGAGGAGCCGATCAGGGTGGAGGCCAGCGGCGCGCGCCACCATTTGCCCTCGCGCAGGGCAGAGAACACGGCCACATCCAGCATCTGCGCCGTAAGGAAGGCAAGGCCGGAGCCAAGCGCGATCCGCAGGGTCACCGCCGGGTAGGTGAAGCCATCGCCCTGCAGCATTACCTGAGTGCCGATGAGCGAGCAGATCACCCCGGCGACAAAGCCGGCAGCCACGACCTTGCGCGCGGCGGCGGCGCCGTAGACCCGGTTCATCACGTCGGTGACAAGAAAGGCGACCGGATAGGTGAAGGCGCCCCAGGTCAGCCACTGACCGAACAGGAATTGCACCAATATGTTGGAGGCTGCCACCACGGCGGCCATGGCAAGAATACCGGGGATATGCGAGCGGGTCATGGATCGGATCCGTTTGTTTCGGGGCGCGGAAAATTTCTCCGCGGCAGCAAAAGACCGGCCCGTTTAAAATGCTCCGGCCCGCGGTGCAAGCCTCCCTTGTGCGGGCAGGGGCTCCCGCCCGCGGGCGGTGCATCCGGGAAATGCCCCGCCCGCGGTTGGGCCGGGCGCCGCTGGCGCGGCGCAGGGCGCAGATCAGCGGGGCAGAGCGTATTCCACCAGTTCCGTCCGCTGCAGCGGCAGGAAATTGTCGTCGGACACCATGGTGGCGCGCAGCCGCCCGGTGTCATCGGTCCAGACCGACAGGCCCTCAAGATTGTCGTGGGTGCCGGGGCCGGTCTGCAGCAGGACCGTCTCGTTCACCGGCCCGCCAGCGGTCATGTCCCAGCGGCGCAGGCGGCTGCGGAAGCCCAGAAAGGTCAGGTCCCGCTCCAGCAGGTAAAAGCGCCCGTCAGGCCCGAAATCGGCATCCACCGGCAGGAAGCTGCCTGAAGGCGGCAGGCTGAAGGGGCGCGACCAGCGGCGGCCGTTCCAGCGCCAGACCGGGATCTGCCCGTTCTGGTCAAAGGCCTGTTCCGGCAGCGTGTAGAGATCGCCGCGGGCATCGATCGCCAGCGTTTCCAGCGACTTGTTGACCGGCAGCTTGCGGAACGCCGCGGGCCGCGGCAGCACCTTGGCGCGGCCTTGCGCGTGGCGGTAGCGGGCGACCCGCGCCGCGCCCTCAAAGGAGATGTAACGGCTGCCGTCCGCCGCGATGGCCAGGCCCTCGCTGTCGCCGGCAAAGCCGCTCAGCATCTTGCCGGTGGAGGCGCGAAGCCCGTGCGCGGTGCGGGCGGTCACGCCGGAGATCTGCCCCTTCTTGCGCCGGATGCTGGTTGTCACCAGCGTGGCCCGGTCGCTGAGCACCGTCATTTCGCTTCCGCCTGCGCTGATCTTCAGCGCGGAGAAGCCACCGAACCAGGGCTGTTTCAGGTTCCAGGTATAGCTGCCCAGATACTGCGCCTTGGCGGTCACGGCAGCGGCCGGGCGGCTGGCCGCAAAAGCCGCCGCCGCCAGCCCGGCGGCGGCGGTAAATGCCAGGATCAGTTTGAGTGCAGAACGGCGGCGCATTGCTGAGGCAGGTCCGAAAGGGTGTAGTCCCGCCGAGGTTTAGGCTTTGGCGCGTTCGGGTCAACCGGTTTCGGCGGCTGCGGGTTCAGGATGTTGCTGACCCACTGCTGCGCATCGGCGCAGCCGTCGCCCTTGGGCGGAGCCGCCTGATCGACACAGCCGCGGGCGCCGCGGGGGCAGTTCAGCCGCACGTGAAAATGGTAATGGTGCCCCCACCAGGGCCGGATCTTGCGCAGCCAGCGGCGGTCGCCCTTTTCGTCGTTGCACATCTGCACCTTGGCGCCTGGAAAGACGAAAATCCGCGCCACCCGCTTGTCCTTGGCGGCCGCCTTCAGGATCTCGTGATGCGCCCGCGTCCAGCTGGCGTTCACATAGGCGCCATTGGCCCGGCGCATCGAGATCGAGGAGATGTTCTCGCGCGCGCTGCGGCTCAGGTTCAGCCGGTCGGGCGGGCGCATCCAGATGTCGATGTCCAGGCCGATCTGGTGGCTGCGATGGCCCGACAGCATCGGCCCGCCCCGCGGCTGGCTGATGTCGCCGATATAAAGCCCCTTCCAGCCGCGCTGTTTCGCAGCCACGCGGCTCAGGTCCTTGACGAAATCAATCGCTGCCGGGTGCCCCCAGTTGCGGTTGCGGCTCAGCCGCATGGCCTGCCAGGTGGGGCCGGTTTCCGGCAGCTGCTCGGCGCCGGCAACACAGCCCTTGGCGTAAGAGCCGAAGGGGGCCGGACGGTGCGGGGAGGCAACGGGTTTGGCCCCGAACAGGGCTTTGGCGGGGGTCTGCGCGCTTGCCGGACTGAGTAAACCAGCAACCGCTAAACATATGGCAAATAACAGTCTCAACCCTGATCTCCTTCTCCTTGAACCCAGAATAACAGTATCAATCCGATCAGAAACAGCCCGATGACCGGGGTGATCCCCAGCCGGGCGCTGCCGGTCAGCGTGGTCGCCAGGCCGATCAGTGCGGGCGCTAGAAACGCTGTGGCCCGTCCCGACAGGCCGTAAAGGCCAAAGCTTTCGGTCGCGTCCCTGGGGCTGGTGTGGCGCACCATCAGGCTGCGGCTGGCGGCCTGCAGGATGCCGCCAAAGCCGCCGATCAGCACGCCGCAGCCGAAGAACACCGTGTCCGGCAGGGTGGAGCCTTCTGCCAGCGCGACGCCGAAAAACTGGGTGCGCGACATGCTGACGATGATCAGGCAGACCAGCGACAGCACCAGGATCGCGGCGATGATCACCGGCTTCGGCCCGAACCGCCGGTCCGCCTTGCCGCCCAGCCAGCTGAACAGGGTGGCGGCGAGGGCGGCGACAATCCCGAAGATGCCGATCTGGGTGATCTCCCAGCCCAGCACCAGCTTGGCGTAGACGCCGCCAAAGCCGTAAAGCCCGTTCAGCGCATCGCGGTACAGCATCGAGGAGCCAAGGTAGCTCGCCAGGCTCAGCCGGCGGCGCAGGCCGGCGACCAGCTTGACCACCATCTGCCAGGCCTTGCCCAGCGTCGCCTTGCGCCCGGTCGCGCCGCGGTCCTTCACCCACAGGAAATAGGGGATCATGAAGACGGCAAACCAGACCGCGGTAAACGGCCCGGCAGCGCGGGTGCCCTCCCGCGAAGCCGCATCCAGGCCCAGGGCCGGGCTGAGGCCGATCAGGGTCTTGCCGCTGCCCTGCTCGACGAACAAAAGCAGCATGATGAACAGCGCGATCACCCCGCCCAGGTAGCCAAAGGCAAAGCCGGAGCCGGAAATGGCGCCGACATCCTCGCGGCTGGCCAGCGTCGGCAGCTGGGCGTTGACAAAGATCAGGGCAAACTCGGCGCCGATGAAGCCAAAGCCGAAGCTGACCAGCATCCACCACAGGTTGCTGCCCGCGGGATCCATGTACCAAAGGCCCCAGGCGCCGATCAGATACATCAGCGAAAACACCATGATCCAGGGCAGGCGCCGCCCGGTGATATCCGCCAGCGCGCCCAGGAACGGCGCCCCGAAGCCGATGATCAGCCCGGTCACGGTCAGGCACATCGACCAGACGGTCTGCGCCTGCGCCTTGGCGGCCTCGCCGTCCAGCCCCTGGCCCATGAAGTGCTCGGCGGCCACGGCGGCAAAGAACGGGCTGAAGATGAAGGTGACCAGCAGCGTCTGATACGGCTGGCTGGCCCAATCGAAGAACCACCACCCCCAGATCCGCTTGCGCGTGGACACCTGCTGCATACCCGGCCTCTTTTTATTGTTGCCTTCAGGTATGACAGGCGGGCAGGGGCCTAGGCAAGCCCGTCCTGCATCGGCGGCCAGGGGCGGCCCGCATCCGCTTGGCACCAGTCCTTGATCCAGGCT
Source organism: Leisingera sp. UBA4491 (assembly GCF_002388965.1). Lineage (NCBI taxonomy): Bacteria > Pseudomonadati > Pseudomonadota > Alphaproteobacteria > Rhodobacterales > Roseobacteraceae > Leisingera > Leisingera sp. UBA4491. The sequence continues at coordinate 125,283 of NZ_DGNN01000029.1, forward strand.
GGCAGCTCGGGCGAGGTTTCCGCAGTCTGCCCCAGCGCCGCCAGCACCCTGGCGGGCGGCACGATGCCGTTTTTGTCCGTCACCGCGGTGCGCAGCATCACATGGCTGGCGCAGTCGCCGTTTTTCTTCCACATGGATTGCTCGACATAGATGAATTTATCATCCCAGCCCGCGGTGCGGCTGCGCATCTCGAACTTCTCGAAGCCGCGGATGCGGCGGCGGTAGCGCACCGAGGACCCGGCCACCGTCAGCCCCCAGCGGTTCTCGCGCAGGCAGCGGATCAGCCCGACCCGCTGCGCCAGCATGGTGCGGCCCAGGTCGTACAGGGTCATTGTGCGGCCGTTGTTCAGCTCCATCCACATGTCCAGATCCCAGGGCCAGCAGATGTGGCTGGACACATGCAGGCCGGTGATCGGCAGCCGCTCCATCCGGCTGGCCAGAACGGTATCCTTGATCAGGCGGAAAATCGGGTACATCGCACGGCGCTCCTGTTTCGCATGTGCCCGTGATGCCACCCGTTTACAGCGCGTCAACCGCAACCTCGCGGAAGCCTTGCGTATTTCCCGCCGGCTGCTTACCTGTGTGGCTGTTCGAAAAAGGGAAATACAGATGGTCTCGCTGTTCCAAATCCTGATGCTGATCCTGGACATCGTCTGGTTCTTCATCATTGCCCATGTGATCATGAGCTGGCTGATCAACTTCCAGGTGCTGAACCTGCACCAGCAGCTGGTGGCGCAGATCTGGTACGGGCTGAACCGGATTCTGGAACCGCTTTACGCCCCGGTGCGCCGGGTGATCCCGAACATGGGCGGGTTGGATCTGGCGCCGCTGGTGGTGCTGGTCGCGGTCTACGCGCTGCGCATCATCCTGATGAACAACATGGCGGCGTTTTACTGAACCAGCTTGAAAGTGTTTCGCCCGGCGGCACCGCCGGGCATTCCCACTGCTGGCCTAAGCCCCCCTTGCCGCCCCATGCCTCCTGTGGGATTGTGCCTGCCAAGTAAGAGCAGACCACCACAACAAGGCCCTTCGCCCCCATGACAGCCCCGGCATCCCCGGCAGAACTCCCTGGCGCGTCCCCGATCCTGCGCGAGATCTTCGGCTTCGACGCCTTCCGCCCCGGCCAGGAAGAGATCGTCGACGCAGTAACCGCCGGGGAAAACGTGCTGGCGATCATGCCCACCGGCGGCGGCAAGTCGCTGTGCTACCAGCTGCCCGCGCTGCTGCGCGACGGCATCACCGTGGTGATCTCCCCCCTCATTGCCCTGATGCGCGACCAGGTCCGCGCCCTGCAGGAGGCCGGCGTCACAGCAGGCGCGCTCACCTCCGGCAATACCGATGAAGAGACCGAAATGGTCTGGCAGGCGATTGAGGCCGGGCGGCTCAAGCTCCTCTACATGGCGCCCGAACGCCTCGCCTCAGGTGCCGCGATGGGGATGCTGCGCCGCATCGGCGTCAGCCTGATCGCGGTGGACGAGGCGCATTGCGTCAGCCAGTGGGGCCACGACTTCCGCCCCGACTACCTGCGCATCGGCGAGCTGCGCCGCGCCCTGGACGTGCCGCTGGCCGCCTTCACCGCCACCGCCGACCAGGAAACCCAGGAAGAAATCGTCCAGAAACTGTTCGACGGCGAGGCCCCCCGCAGCTTCCTGCGCGGTTTCGACCGGCCCAACATCCACCTGGCCTTTGGCGCAAAGGACAGCCCCCGCCGCCAGATCCTGGAGTTCGCCGCCGCCCGCAAGGGGCAATCCGGCATTGTCTACTGCGGCACCCGCGCCAAGACCGAAGCGCTGTCCGCCGCTCTGCGCGACGCAGGCCACAGCGCCTGTTTCTACCACGGCGGCATGGAGGCCGAGGACCGCCGCATCGTCGAAACCCGCTTCGCCCGCGAGGACGGGCTGATCGTGGTTGCCACCGTCGCCTTTGGCATGGGCATCGACAAGCCCGACATCCGCTGGGTCGCCCACGCCGACCTGCCGAAAAGCATCGAAGCCTACTACCAGGAAATCGGCCGCGCCGGCCGCGACGGCGCGCCAGCCGAAACCCTCACCCTGTTCGGCCCCGACGACATCCGCCTGCGCCGCTCGCAGATCGACGAGGGCCTCGCCCCGCCCGAACGCCGCGCCGCCGACCACGCCCGCCTGAACGCTCTCCTTGGCCTCGCCGAGGCGCTGCATTGCCGCCGCCAGAAACTGCTGGGCTATTTTGGCGAGGCGGCAGAGCCTTGCGGCAACTGCGACCTCTGCGACACGCCAGCGGATGTGTTCGACGGCACCACCGTGGTGAGGAAGGCGCTGTCAGCGGTGCTCAGGACCGAGGAATGGTTCGGCTCCGGCCATCTGATCGACATTCTGCTGGGGGCCGACAACGAGCGCATCCGCGCCAAGCGCCATGATGAGCTGTCGGTCTATGGCTGCGGCAAGGAATTCGGCAAGCGCCAGTGGCAGGCGGTGTTCCGGCAGATGATGGGCCACGACCTCTTGCGCCCCGACCCCGAACGCCACGGCGCCCTGCGCTTTACCGAAGCCGCGCTGCCGATCCTGCGCGGCGAGCAAACCATTGAGCTGCGCCGCGACACCATCACATCCGCAGACCGCCGCCCGGCAGTGAAGGCGCTGGTCTCCGAGGAGGACGCGCCGCTGCTGTCGGCCTTGAAGGCAAAGCGCCGCGCCCTGGCCGAGGCGCAGAAAGTGCCGGCCTATGTGATCTTCCCCGACCGCACCCTGATCGAGATGGCAGAGATGCGCCCGGAAACGCTGGACCAGATGGCCCGCATCAATGGCGTCGGCGCCAAGAAGCTGGAACGCTACGGCGACGACTTCCTGGGGGTGATCACCGGCGCGGCGGAGCAGCTGCATCCCGCGCGGCGCAAGCTGGCGGGGCGGGAGTCCGGCTCTGTCTACGATTCGCTGCTGGAAGTGCAGGCGCAGCTGGCGCGCGGCGCGTGCGGCACGCTGAAACCGCTCACCTGTTCTGCGTCGCTCCTGGCCAAAGTGGCGCAGATGCGCCCGGAGGACGAGACCGGCGTCACCAAACTGCTGGGGGAGCGCCGCGCCGAACGTTTCGCAGCGGCGTTTCTGGACGTCTTGCGCGGCGCGGGCTAGGGTCGCGCCAAGAAACCGGGCTAGGAAAATTTGGGGGCAGATATGCTGGTAGTGACCTCTCCGGCCAAGAAGCTGGACTGGGCGGAACGGGAGCAGGAGATGACCTGGCCCGCGCTGCATGACGATGCGGTGGCGCTGGCAGAGGTGGCCCGCGGCCAATCGGTGGCGGATCTGATGAAGCTGATGCAAATCAGCGAGGATCTGGCGAAGCTGAATTATGCGCGGTTCCAGGAGTTTGCCGCCGACCCCAAGACAGACGCCACCCGCCCGGCGGCGCTGGCCTTTGCCGGTGACACCTATCAGGGGCTGGAGGCCGTCTCGCTGGAGCCTGAGGAAATGGCTTGGGCGCAGGAGCATTTCCGCATCCTGTCCGGCCTGTACGGCGTGCTGCGGCCCTTGGACGCGATGCAGCCGTACCGGCTGGAAATGGGCTCGCGCCTGAAAACCCCGCGCGGCAAGAACCTCTACGACTTCTGGGGCAGCCGGATTTCGGAAGCACTGAATGAACAGGCAGACGCGGTGGGCGCGCAGGTGCTGGTGAACTGCGCCAGCCAGGAATACTTCGGCGCGGTCGATCTGGCGGCGCTGAAGCCGCGGGTGATCACGCCGGTCTTCATGGAAGACAAGAACGGCACCCCCAAGGTGGTGAGCTTCTACGCCAAACGCGCCCGCGGCGCGATGGCGCGGTATATCATCCAGCACCGGCTGACGGATGCACGGAGCCTCAAGGACTTTGACGCCGGCGGCTATGCCTATCAGCCGCAGATGTCGGAGCCGGACAAGCCCGTCTTCCTGCGCAAGGCTTGACCTGAACTTGACATAAAAGAGGGCAGCTCCCGCCCGCTCCGGCACATTCAAAGAATGCACCGTCCCGGTTGGGCCCGGCAGCGCGCGGCACGCGCGCTGCCGGGCCCAAGGCCGCACAGAGGGCGTTCCGGCGCAGCCGGTGCGCCCGCGGGCGCGGGAGGGCCTGGCGGCTGCAATCCTGCCCGGCGCAGGCTGCAGCCCGGGCTGAGCACCTTCAGCTTGAGCAGCTTCCACCTGAGCGGTCTCCGTCTGACTGCCCGAAGCCTGACTGGCTTCTGCATATCTGGCCTGCGTCTGACCGGCCTCGGCATGACTGGCCTTCATCTCACCGGCTTCCGCCTGACCGGCTGGTCCGGCGGCCGGGCCAGGGCACGGCACTGCCGCGGCTCCCGAAGGCCGGTTATCCCAGCTGCGCGCAGCCCGGCGCAGACGCAATCGGGACGCCGGTCAGGCTCCGGCGGCGGAGACGGCGGGCGGGCTGCCGGGGTCCAGCGGCCTTGTGCCGGCCGGGGCGAAATCGCGGATCTTCTCGTGGATCAGCGCCTTGCGCAGCGGCTTGGTCAGGTAATGGTCCAGCCCGGCCGCCAGAATGCCCTCGGAATCGCCCGCCATGGCATGCGCCGTCAGCGCCACCACCGGCACGTGACGGCCGGTTCCGGCCTCGATCTTGCGGATCTCGGCGGTGGCTTCCTTGCCGTCCATCTTGGGCATCGAGATGTCCATGAAGATCAGATCCGGCTCAAAGCTGCTGTAGGCGTCGACCGCCTCCAGGCCGTTGCCGGCGAATTTCAGGTCGATGTCCAGCTCCTTCACCATCTTGCGGAACACCAGCTGGTTGGTCTTGTTGTCCTCTGCCGCCAGCACCCGCATCCGCCGGGCTTCGGGGGAGGCCGGCGCCGCGGGCGGTTCCGGCGGCGCGGCCAGCGGAATGGCGGCGGCGGCAGGCTCCGGCTTCGCGACAGGGGCCGCCTGCACCGCGGCGGGCCTGCCGGGGCCGGCCAGGCGCGCCAGCTGGCGGAACAGCTCGCCGCGCGGCACCGGGTTCTGCAGCACGCCGTTCACCAGCTGGCGGATTTCCGGATCATTGGCCGCCTGCGGGCTGGAGTTCAGCAGCAGCACCGGCACCCCGCTCCACGGCCCGGACCTGAGGTTCCGGGCCAGCTTCACACCGTCCAGCACCGGCAGGTTGTGGCCGCTGATGACCAGGTCGATCCCGTCCTGCATCGCCGCCAGCGCAGCAGCGGCGGTGCCGGCGGTGGTGACCTGGATGCCCAGCATCAGCAGATGCTTCTGCAGGATCTCGCAGTTCAGCGGCATGTCATCCACCAGCAGCACGTGGCGCAGGGTGCTGGGCAGCGCCTGAACCGCCGCCTCGGGGCCGGCTTCCACCGGCAGCGGCAGGCGGAAGCCAAAGCAGGAGCCCTTGCCTTCCTCGCTGTCGACCCAGATCTCGCCGCCCATCATCTCGATCAGCCGCTTGGAGATCGCCAGCCCCAGGCCGGTGCCTTCGAACTGGCGGTTGCGCTCGTCCTCGACCTGGTTGAACTCGCCGAAGATGTGGCTGATCTTCTCCTCCGGGATGCCGATGCCGGTGTCCTCGATATTGACATGCACCGCGCATTGCTTGTCGTCGGGAGAGGTGATGCCGGTCACCCGCAGCGTCACATGCCCCTCCTTGGTGAACTTCACCGCATTGCCGGCCAGGTTGGTCAGCACCTGCCGGATCCGGCCCGGATCGCCGGTAAAGCGGGTCGGCAGGAACAGGTCGTAATCGACCAGCAGCGCAATCCCCTTGTCCCGGGCGGTGGGCTGCAGCAGCATCACCACCTCATGCAGGCTGCGCTCCAGGTCAAAGGGCTCGGGATGCAGCTCCAGCTTGTCGGCTTCGATCTTGGAGTAGTCGAGCACGTCATTGATGATGACCAGCAGCGCCTCGCCCGAATTCTTGATGGTGCTGGCATACAGCCGCTGCTCCTCGTCCAGCTCGGTGTCGCACAGCAGTTCCGCCATGCCCACCACCCCGTTCATCGGCGTGCGGATCTCATGGCTCATATTGGCGAGGAAGGCCGATTTGGCGCGGTTGGCGGCCTCGGCCCGGGCGCGGGCGGCGCGCAGCTCCTCCTCATAGCGCACGGTCGACGTGATATCGAGCGCCAGGGTCACCATGTCGCCGTCATGGCCGCGCTGGTCGATCAGGCGCAGGTACCGCTCATCCCAAAGCTGGACCACCACCGGTTCCGGCGCGGGGGAGAGCCAGCGTTCGTTCATCATCGCCCGCCAGGCATCCGGGGCCATGCCGCCGGTGTTGATCAGCCCCTCGTCGGTCAGCAGCTGCAGGATGCGCATGTAGGAGATGCCGGGCGCCACCTCCTCCAGACCGTCGAAGATGTTGAGATAGGCGGTGTTGGCGCCAATGAGGTTGCTGTCAGTGTCGAAAAAGGCAAACCCGTCCTGAAACGCCTGGATCGAATGCCACAGGCGCCGCTCTGCGGTTTCGATTTTCTCGTTGGCGGTGTGGAGATCGGATTTCACCTTGGCGTTTTCGTCGCGCACGGTGGCGACTTCCGCCTGGGTCTGGCCGATCTGCTTGGTCAATGCCAGCGCGTGGCGGCCAAGTTTGCGGTTGGCAGCAGACAGCTCCGCCTGCTTCAGCTCAAGCAGCCGCTCGGCGGCCAGCCGGGCCCGCCTTTCTTCCGATAATTTGTCGGCAAGGCTCATCCCTGCAAACTCCGGCAATGCATCAAAACATACAACGCGCGGCAAATTCCCGCACAGGCGGCCGCAGGGCTGCCCCTCATGTGTTACGCGGAGGAATCTTGCTATGACGTTAAGCCCGTGCCAGCCTGTCCCCAGTATTGGAGGGTGCCATGCCGCGTCTGTTTGCTTCTGCCTTATTTTACTTTATTGCTTTTATTGCGTTTTTACCTTCGGCTTGGGCCGGACCGGAGGTGCCCGATTACCGTTACCGCTCTTATGCGGACACGGATTTCTTCGGCTCCGACCTGCAGCCTCTGTACGGCACAGACGTGCAGTCCTGCGCCCGCGCCTGCTCCGCGCAGGCGGATTGCGCAGGCTTTGTTTTCAACCAGCGCGCCAATGCCTGTTTCCCCAAATCGGCGCTGGCGCAATCCAGCCCCTACGCAGGCGCCCTCTCTGCCGTGAAGCAGCCCGCCGCCCCGGGTCTGGCTGCAGCGGCTGCGGCGCGCGCGGCGCGGCTGGATTTCCTGCCCGCGCAGGAGTTGCAGGACGCCGCCGCCTTGGCGCGCACCCTGGGGCTGGACTATCCGCTGGCCGCAAATGCCCCGGCAGAGGCCCGCGCCGCCGCCCGCAGCCTGTTGCGGGACGGTGATTCCCCGGCTGCCCTGCGCTGGATGGCGCAAGCGGTGGTGCTGGAAGACGCGGCCGCGGACTGGACGCAGTTTTCCGCGTATCTGCTGCGCGCGGCCAAGGACAGCAGCAGCCGCAGCCAGCAGAACCGCTACCGCGCGCAGGCCTATCATGCCGCGCTGAACGGCTATCTGCGGGCCGCGGACCCGGCGGCGCAGGCCCAGGCGCTGGCGGCAGCAGCCGAGGCGCAGCAGCTGCAGGGCAGGGGCCGTGCCATGCTGCCGCTGTTGCGGCTGGCGCAGGACATCGCCCCGGATGAGGCCCGCGCCGCCCGGCTGGAGGATGCGATTGCCAAACACGGCTTCCGCGTGCTGGCCAGCACCGTTGAAAGCGACAGCGCCGCGCCGCGCATCTGCGCCGAATTCTCGGAGGATCTGGAACAGGCCGGAACCGATTACGAAAACTACGTCCGCATGGCCGAGGCCAGCCTGGCCGTCACCGTGCAGGGCCGCCAGCTGTGCCTCGACGGTGCAGAGCACGGCAAGCGCTACCGCCTGACCCTGCGCCGCGGCCTGCCCGCGGCCAGCGGCGAGCAGCTGTATAAGGACGTGGAGCTGACCCATTACGTGCGCGACCGCGCCCCGCAGGTCCGCTTCCCGGGCCGTGCCTATGTGCTGCCGGCCGGCGGCTTGGCGGCGCTGCCAGTGGAAACCGTGAACCTCACGGAACTCGACCTGCGCCTGCGCCGGGTCAGCAGCCGCAACGTGCTGCGTACCCTGCAGGAGGGCTACTTTGCCAAGCCGCTCTCACAGTGGGAGGACAAGCATTTCGCCGCGGACATTGCCGAGGAAATCTGGACCGGCAGCGCCGAAGTGGACACCGCGCTCAATCAGGCGATGACCAGCCGCCTGCCGCTGGATCAGGCTCTAACGGGCGCGAAACCGGGCCTTTATGCCCTTACCGCCCGGGTGCCGGGTGCCGATCCTTATGAAGACGCCGGTGCCACCCAGTGGTTTGTGCTGACTTCCCTGGGCCTCTCCACCATGTCCGGCAGCGACGGCCTGCATGTTCAGGTGCAGGGCCTGGCGGACGCCAAGCCGCACGCCGGCGCCGAGGTCAGCCTGATCTCCTCCGCCAACGAGGTTCTGGCGACAGCAGCCAGCGACGCCAGCGGCTATGTGCATTTCGCCCCCGGCCTCACCCGCGGCACCGGCGGCGCGGCACCCGCGTTGATCACCGCGCGCGCGGGGGAGGGCGACTTCACCTTCCTGCCCCTGAACGATGCCGCCTTTGACCTTTCTGACCGCGGTGTGGCCGGCCGCCCCGCGCCGGGGCCGGTGGATGTCTTCCTCGCCACCACCCGCGGCGCCTTCCGCGCAGGCGAAACCGTGCATGTGACCGCGCTGGCCCGCGACAGCCAGGCGAAAGCCATCGACGGCCTGCCGCTCACCGCGATCTTGCTGCGCCCGGACGGGGTGGAATACACCCGCCAGACCTCCGCCGCAGGCCATCAGGGCGGCCATGTCTTTGCGCTGCCCACCGGCCCGGCCGCCCCGCGCGGCACCTGGCGGATCGAGATCAAAAGCGACCTCAAGGCCCCCGCGCTCGCCAGCCGCCAAATCCTGGTTGAGGATTTCCTGCCGGAGCGCATCGACTTTGAACAGCAGGTAACGAATGCAGAAAGCCTCCAGCCCGGCGGTACAGCTCAGATCGCGCTGCAAGCCGACTACCTGTTCGGCGCGCCGGGCGCGGGCCTGAAGGTGGAAGGCAGCGTCCGCCTCACCGCCGCCAATACCCTGGAACAATGGCCGGGTTTCCGTTTTGGCCGCTATGATGAGGCGTCTTCGGCCCAGACCGAACACTTCGGCGGCCAGGAAACCGGCCCTGACGGCGCCGCGGCCTTCACCGTCAGCCTGCCAGCCGTCCCCCCGGCAGAAGGCAAGCCGCTGCTCGCCACCTTCACCACCCGCGTCGCGGATGGGTCCGCCCGGCCGGTGGAGCGCTCCCTGGACCTGCCCGTCCGCCCCGCTGGCCCTGTCCTCGGCATCAAGCCGCAGTTTGACGAGGCCGCGGCAGAAGGTTCTGAAGCAGGCTTTGAACTCATTGCCCTGTCGCCGGACCTGACCCCGATGCCGATGCGCGTCAAATGGACCCTGAACCGGGTCGAGACGCGCTATCAGTGGTACCAGCTCTACGGCAACTGGAACTGGGAGCCGGTGACACGCCGCACCCGCATCGCCACCGGCGAGGCGCAACTGGGCAGCGATCCCCTGCCATTGTCGCAGCCGGTCGACTGGGGCCGCTATGAACTGGTGGTGGAGCGCCTCGACGGCGAATATGCCTCCGCCGCCTTGGACTTCTATGCCGGCTGGTACGCGCCCGAGGGCAGCACCGAGACACCCGCCCGGCTGGACCTGTCGCTGGACAGCGAAAGCTACACCCCCGGCGACACCGCCCGCCTGCGCATCGTGCCGCAGGCCGCGGGCACCGCGCTGGTCTCGGTGGTCTCCAGCCATCTGATCCACCGCATGGCCGTCGAAGTCCCCGCCGGCGAAACCGTGATCCCGCTGGAGGTGACACAGGACTGGGGCAGCGGCGCCTATGTGACCGCAACCGTCATCCAGCCAGTGGCAGGCGACCGCGGTCGTACCCCGCTGCGCGCCCTGGGCCTCGCCCACGCCAGCGTGACCCAGCCCGGCCAGCAGCTGGAGGTCGCGATTGACGTCCCCGAAGTGGCCCGCCCGCGCGGCACGCAAGTGGCTAAAATCCGTGTGGATGGCGCGGCGGAGGGCGAAGAGGTCTGGCTCACCGCCGCCGCCGTCGACCTCGGTATCCTCAATCTGACAGGGTTCCAAAGCCCCGATCCCAGCGCGCATTACTTCGGCCAGCGCCGCCTGGGGATGGAGCTGCGCGACGTCTATGGCCGCCTCATCGATCCCGGCAACGGCGCCATGGGCCGCATCCGCTCCGGCGGCGATGCGGACGGCGGCATGAAGATGCAATCGCCGCCCCCAACCCAGGATCTGGTGGCGCTGTTCTCCGGCCCGCTGCAAGTGGACGCCAATGGCGAGGCTGACTTTCCCCTGACGCTGCCCGCCTTCAACGGCACCGTGCGGCTGATGGCGGTGGCGTGGTCGGGCAAGGCCGTGGGCCAGGCAGAGGCCGACATGCTGGTGCGCGACCCGGTGGTAGTCACCGCCGCCCTGCCGCGCTTCCTGGCGCCGGGCGATCAAAGCCGCGCCCGCATCGAAATCGTCCACGCCGACGGCCCGGCAGGTGAGATGAAGCTGACAGCCAGCACCGCAGGCGGCCTGACGCTCGGCAGCCTGCCCGCCGCTGTCACCTTGCAGGAGCAGGGCAAGACCGTGCTGGACCTGCCGGTCACGGCAGAAACCGTCGGCGACCACGCGCTGACCCTCACCCTCACCACTCCCGACGGGCAGCAGCTGCGGCAGGACCTGCGGATGCCGGTCCGCGCCAATGATCCGGTGACGTCGGAAACCCGCCGCTTCACTCTCGCAGCAGGCGACACTTTCCTGTTCAGCAAGGACGTCTTCGCGGGCCTGCGCCCCGGCACCGCGCGGGCCACCATCTCCTCCGGCCCGCTTGCCAAGTTCGACGTGCCGGGCCTTCTGGCGGAGCTGGACCAGTACCCCTACGGCTGCACCGAGCAGGTGACCTCCAAGGCGCTGCCGCTCCTCTACCTCAGCAGCGTCGCGCAGGCAGCTGGGCTGGGCAACGGCCCGGCGGTGGACGCGCGCATTAACGCCGCCATCCGCCAGGTGCTGACCCGCCAGGCCCCCAGCGGCGCCTTCGGGATGTGGCGCGCCGACAGCGGCGAATTCTGGCTGGATGCCTACGCCAGCGACTTCCTCAGCCGCGCCCGCGCGCAAGGGTATGAGGTGCCGCAGCAAGCCTTCGCCCAGGCGATGGATAACCTGCGCAACCGCATCAGCTACGCCGCCGATTTCGACACGGGCGGCGAGGAGATCGCCTATGCCCTCCTGGTGCTGGCGCGTGAAGGCGCCGCCCAGATGGGCGATTTGCGCTACTATGCGGATGTGAAGGGGGAGGCCTTTGCCACCCCGCTCGCCGCCGCCCAGCTCGGCGCCGCGCTGGCGGCCTATGGCGACCAGCGCCGCGCCGACCGGATGTTTGCCCGCGCCGCCCGGATGACCGGTTCCGAAGCGCAGGGCGAAGCCCGCCTCTGGCGCGCCGACTTCGGCACCGCCTTGCGCGACACCGCAGGCGTTCTGGCGCTGGCGGCGGAGGCCGGATCGGAGGCGGTGGACCGGACCCGCCTGTCGGCGCGGATCTCGAACGCCAGCGGCCAACGCTCCACGCAGGAGGCCGCCTGGACCCTGATGGCCGCCCATGCGCTGACCCAGCGGCCCGAGGAGGCCGGTCTCTTGGTCAACGGCCAGCCCGTCAAAGGCCCGTTTGTGCAGGCCGCAGACGGTCAGGACATGCCGGAACTCGCCCTGACCGCCGCCAGCGGCCGCACGGCTGAGATCACCCTCACCACCCTTGGCGTGCCAGAGGTCCCGCCTGCCGCGGGCGGCTTCGGCTACACCATCGAGCGCAGCTACTACACGCTGGAGGGCCAGCCGCTGGACGCGCAGTCCGTGCAGACAGGCGCGCGGTTCGTGGCGGTTCTGCGGGTGATGCCGCATGAAGAGACCGGCGCCCGGCTGATGATCAACGACCCGCTGCCCGCGGGATTTGAGATCGACAACCCCAACCTGCTGCGCTCCGGCGATTTGCGCGATCTCGACTGGCTGAACCCGGCAGAGGCCGAACACGCTGAGTTCCGCAGCGACCGCTTCCTGGCGGCGGTGAATGTGCGCGATGCCGCGCCGGTGACGCTGGCCTATGTGGTCCGCGCGGTGACGCCCGGCACGTTCCACCACCCCGCCGCCTCGGTCGAGGACATGTACCGCCCCGCCTACCGCGCCCGCACCGGCACGGGGCGCGTGGAGGTCAGGTGAAACGCTGGCTGAACAGCTCAGAGGGCAGCGCCCGTCCGCGGGGGGGCGAGAATCGCCCGCCGTCGTGCTGCAAGCACGCCTCTGGCGTGACGGGGGCGGACGGGCGATGCCCGGCCTATCGGCCAGGCAGGAGGTGGAGGCGGAGCGCTTTGGCCTTGGCGCTTCTGGTTGCGGTGACGTCCTCTGCCTATCGCAGCTTCGACACTTGGATCGGCAGCACAATCCTCCCCCTCACCCTCACTGAAACCTCCACCGAGGTCCTCGACCGCAACGGCAAGCTCCTGCGCGCCTACCCCGTCGGCACCGGCCTCTGGCGCCTCGCCGTGCAGCCCGCCGGCGTCGACCCGCGCTTCCTCGCCATGCTCCTGCGCTACGAGGACAAGCGCTTCCGCTCGCACGCGGGCGTCGACCCCATCGCCCTCCTGCGCGCCGCAGGGCAGGCGATGTGGAACGGGCGCACGGTCTCCGGCGGCTCCACCCTCACCATGCAGGTCGCGCGGTTGCTGGAGGACGGCACCACCGGCCGCTGGTCCGGCAAGCTGCGCCAGATGCGGGTGGCGCTGGCGCTGGAACGCCGCCTCAGCAAGGACGAAATCCTCACCCTCTACCTGACCCACGCCCCCTATGGCGGCGCGGCAGAGGGGATCCGCGCGGCCGCCTACAGCTGGTTCGGCAAGGAACCGAAACGCCTCACCCCGGCAGAGGCCGCCCTGCTGGTTGCCCTGCCGCAATCCCCCGAACGCCGCCGCCCCGACCGCTTCCCCGAGGCCGCCAGCGCCGCCCGCGACCGGGTGCTGGAGCGCATGGAACGCCAAGGCCTCCTGAGCGCAGAACAGGCCGAGGCCGCCCGCCGCGCCCAGCTGCCGCACCAAATGGCCGCCTTCCCGCGCCTTGCCCCGCACCTTGCCGACCGCATGGCGGCGCAGCACCCCGGCCAGCGCCAGCTGCGCCTGACCCTCGACGGCGCGGTGCAAGCGCGGATGGAGACGCTGCTGGCAGAGGCCGTGCGCACGGGCGGGGACCGCCTCTCCGCCGCCCTCATCGCCGCCGACCATAAGACGGGCGAGGTGCTGGCGCTGGCCGGCTCCCCGGGCTATTCGGATGCGCAACGGCGCGGCTTTGTCGACATGACCCAGGCGATCCGCTCCCCCGGCTCGACCCTGAAACCGCTGATCTACGGCCTCGCCTTCGACCAGGGGCTGGCGCACCCGGAAACCCTGATCCACGACGGGCCTGTGAATTTCGCAGGCTACGCGCCGCAGAATTTCGACGGCGAATTCCGCGGCGACATAACCGTGCGCGAGGCGCTGCAGCTGTCCCTGAACATCCCCGTGGTGAAGCTGACGCAGGAGCTGGGACCGGCGCGGGTGCTGGCCTCGTTGCGGGCAAGCGGCGCCCGGCCGGAACTCCCCGGCGGCACGCCGGGCCTGGCCCTGTCGCTCGGCGGCCTCGGCATCAGCCTGCAGGACATGGTGCAGCTTTATGCCGGGCTGGCCGCAGGCGGGCAGGGGCCGAAGCTGCGCGTGATGCAGGGCGACGCCCCCCAGCCCGCAGGCCGCCTGGTCTCGCCCGAGGCCGCCTGGCAGGTTGCCGACATCCTGCGCGGCCTGCCGGTTCCCGCTGGCGCGCGCGCAGGCAGCATCGCCTATAAGACCGGCACCTCTTACGGCCACCGCGATGCCTGGGCGATCGGCTGGGACGGGCGCCACGCGGTCGGCGTCTGGATGGGCCGGGCCGACGGCACCCCGGTGCCGGGCATCTTCGGCGGCGATCTGGCCGCCCCGGTGCTGTTCGAGGCTTTCGGCCGCCTGAAACCCGCGCTCGATCCGCTGCCGCCGCCGCCGCCCGCCACGCTGATCGTCAGCTCCGCCGAGCTGCCGCAGCCGCTGCAGCGCTTCCGCCCCCGCGACGCCGCCTTCTCAGAGCCTGCAAATGCGCCGGAACTGATCTTCCCGCCCGACGGCGCCCGGCTGGCGCTGGACGGCATGGACCTCACGCTCAAACTCCGCGGCGGCACCGCGCCCTTCCTGGTGCTGGCAAACGGCCAGCCGGTGCTGTCCGGCCAGCGCCGCCGCGAGTTCGCCCTGCCCAGCCCCGGCCCCGGCTTTTCATCCCTGGTGATTGTCGATGGCGCGGGGCGTTCCGACCGGGTTAACCTGCGGATCGACTGATCCCCGTCTTGATCGAGGCCCTTTCCATGCTGAAACCCCTCCTTGCCGCCTGCACCCTCGCCTTCACGGCCCCCGCCGCCCTGGCCGCCTGCGCCACTGACGCGGAAATCGCCGCCTTCGTGGACAGCTACCTGGCCAAGACTCCGGCCCAGGCGCTATCGCCCGACGGCAGCATGGAGGACGCGCTGTGTTCGCAGGCCAAACTCGCCGCCGCGCTGGAGCCGCACATGGGGCCGGTGATTGGCTACAAGGCGGGCCTCACCAGCAAACCCGCGCAGGAGCGTTTCGGCGCAACCGAGCCGGTGCGGGGCCTGCTGTTCCAAAACATGATGCTGGAGGACGGCGCCGCGCTGGACGCGCCCTGGGGCGCGATCCCGATGGTGGAGGCCGACCTGGTGCTGGTGGTTGCGGACGCAGGGATCAACAGCGCTGCAACGCCTGAGGAAGCGCTGGCCCATATCTCCGCCATCCGCCCCTTCATCGAGCTGCCCGACCTGACGCTCGCCAAGGGTCAGCCCTTCACGGCTGAGACGATCACCGCCATGGGCGTCGGCACCCGCCTCGGCGTCCTCGGCGCCCCGGTGCCGGTGGAGGACCCGGCAGAAATGGCCCGGATGCTGGAAGAGATGTCCGTCACCATGCGCGACGCAGCGGGCGGCGTGCTGGTGCAGGCGCCGGGCCGCGCGGTGCTGGGCAACCCGGTCAACGCCGCCCTGTGGCTGCGCTCCAAGGGCGTCGCGTTCAAGCCGGGCGACCTGATTTCCGTCGGCTCCTTCGGTCCGCTGTTCCCGCCGCAGGCGGGCAAGGGGGGCGTCAGCGTCACCTATGAAGGGCTGCCCGGCGATCCGGTGGTGCAGGTGGCATTCAAGGACTAACCGGCAGGCCGCCGGGTATGAGGTGTTTCGCTTCGGGCTGCGCCCGAAGCGACCCGCGCCGCGCCTTCGGCGCGGCGCTTGGCCCAACTGTCGCGGGGTTTCGCAAGAAAACCTGCGGCAGGCGGGAGCGCCCCGGTTGCGAGAGCCGCCTAGCGCCGCCCCTCGCGCAGCCAGCCCGCAACGATGAAGAAAGACGCCATCAACAGCGCCAGCCAGCCGGGCAGCAGCGGGCCTTGGGAAACCGACAGCGTCTCATAGGCCTCCCGCGGGGTCAGGCCGATCCAGCCGCGCCCCGAGGCCGGCCGCCCGGCCCGCACGCTGCGCAGGGCGGGCATCCCGTCCTCCAGCCGCAGAACCCCGCCGCGCAACGGCTCCAGCACCGGCGCCAGCACAGAACCTGTGGCAATGGTTTCCTCAAACTCCTTCGGCGCGGCAGGGCCAAGCCCCACAACCGCGCTCTCCTCACCCTCCTGCAGCCGGTACAGCCCCGGCTCCGGCCCCTCATAGCGGGTTTCCCACTGCCCCGGCGCGCTCGGACGCATCTCCAGAGCCACTGCCGAGCCATCGGGCGCGGTCACCGTCACCGGCCCCGCCTGCTCCGCCAGCGTGCGGCGCAGGATGCGCATCCGCTGGCCCGTCACCTCGGCCCACAGCGCCTCTTCCTCCAGCTCCGGCTCCTTCATCATCCAGTGGGCAAGACGGCGCAGCAGCTCCAGCTGCGGCCCGCCGCCCTCATATCCGCGGCTCCACAGCCAGGCGTGATCCGACGCCAGCAGTGCCACCCGGCCCTCGCCCACCCGGTTCAGCACCAGCAGGGGCCGTTCGCCCGCGCCGCTCATCAGCACATGGCCCTCCGGTGCGCGCAGCTCGATCTGGCGCAGCCAGCGGCCCCAGTCCTCCGCCCCCTCCAGGCCGGAAGTCACCGGATGCTGCTTGCCAAGATCCGTCACCGCGGGGCGGTAGGCCTCCTCCAGCACCCGCGCCGAGGGTTCGGCGGGCAGGATCAGCGACAGGGGCGAGCGGTAGATACTGTCAGCGCTGGCGAAATCCGGCCCCGCCGCCACCAGCACCGCGCCGCCGCCCATCGCGTAATTGGCGACATTGTCCAAATAGACCGCCGGCAGGATGCCGCGCCGCTTGTAGCGGTCAAAGATGATCAGATCGAAATCCTCGATCTTCTCCAGGAACAGCTCGCGGGTGGGGAAGGCGATCAGCGACAGCTCCTCCACCGGCACGCCGTCCTGCTTCTCCGGCGGACGCAGGATGGTGAAATGCACCAGGTCCACCGCGCTGTCGGACTTCAACAGGTTGCGCCAGGTGCGCCCGCCCGCGTGCGGCTCGCCCGACACCAGCAGCACCCGCAGCCGGTCGCGCACCCCGTTGATCTGCACCAGCGCCTGGTTGTTGCGCGCGGTCAGCTCGCCCGGCTCTTCCGGCACGCTGAACTGGATCACGTTGCGCCCGCCGTGCTGCAGCACCATCGGCAGCTCGAAATCCACCCCGACGGGCAGGGTGAAGCGCTGCGGCGCATCGCCCCCGACCGAGATGTCGAGATCGGCAAAGCCGCCCTCAACCGGCGCCGCGCCCTGATCCTCGATCCGAAGCGTCAGCGTCACCGGCTCGCCGATGATGGCAAAGCCGGGGGCGTTGCGGACAATCAGGCGGCGGTCCCAGTCGTCCTCGCGCCCGCTCAGCAGCAGGTGCATCGGCGCGGGCAGGCTGATCGCCTGACCGGTGTCATGCACCTGCCCGTCGCTGAGGGCGATGATCCCTGCCACCCGCGCCCGCGGCTCATCCGCCAGCGCCTGCGCAATGGCGGCCATCAGCCTTGTGCCCTCGTCGCCCTCGCCGTCCGGCACGGTGACCCAGCGCACATCGGTGCCGGGCCGGTTGTCCAGCGCCGCCTTCAGCTGGCTGCGGGCGCGCTCCACCTGCTCCGGGCGGTCGCGCAGCTGCTGGCTGGCGGTCTGATCCTCGGCCACGATCACGATGTCATCCAGAGGCGCGCGGTCCTCGCTCTGATGCACCGGACCTGACAGGGCGGCCAGCAAGACCAGCGCCGCCAAGGCACGCAAGGCCCAGCCGGACAGGCCCTTCCACAGCCCCAGCAGCAGCGCCGCCAGGGTCACAGCCCCCGCGGCCCAGATCACGGGCCAGGGCACCAGCGGGTCGAACAGGATCGTCTGCGTCATGAAACCACCCTCATTGCCCCAGCCGGTCCAGCAAGGCCGGCACATGCACCTGGTCGGATTTGTAATTGCCGGTCAGCACATGCATCACCAGGTTGACGCCGAACCGGAACGCCAGTTCCCGCTGCCGCTCGCCGGCATAGCCGCGCCCGACCGGCAGCAAGGGCCGCCCGTTTTCATCCACCGCCCAGGCCGCCGCCCAGTCGTTGCCGCCGATCACAACCGGCGTCACCCCGTCATTGAGGTTGCGGAAGGGGATGCCCTCGGCCTGTTCCGCATCCGGCGGCGCCGCCTCGACCCAGACCGGGCCGCGGCTGTGGCGGCCGGGGAAGTCCTGCAGCAGGTAGAACGCCCGCGTCAGCACATGGTCCTCCGGCACCACCTCCAGCGGCGGAATGTCCAAGGGCAGCGCAATCTGCTGCAGCCGCCGCGCCGCCGGGCTGGTGGCGCCGGCAGAGGCCAGATCGGCGTCGCGGGTGTCAAACAGGATCATCCCGCCCGCCCGCAGATAAGTGTTCAGCTTGCCGTAAGCCTCGGAGGAGGGCAGCGGCTGGTCCCGCGTGACGGGCCAGTAGAGCAGCGGGAAAAACGCCAGCTCATCCTGCTCCAGATCGACGCCTGCCGGGTTGGCCGGCTCCACCGAGGTGCGGAAGAACAGCGTGTCCGACAGCCCGCGCAGGCCCGCCTCGGCAATCCGGTCGACCTCCGCGTCGCCGGTCAGCACATGCGCCAGCACCAGTTCCGAGGCCAGCTCCGCCGCCCGGAAATCCGCCTGTGCCTGCTGCTGCGGCGGACCCTCCTGTGCGCGCGCCTCCTGCGCTGGAACCAGCGCCGCCAGCCCCAGCGCCGCCGCCAGCGCGGCAGTGCGGGCCCGGCCCAAGAGGCCGGACACCAGAAGCGTGCCCAGCACATCCAGCGCCAGCAGCATCAGCGCCCCCGTCAGCAAGGCCCCGCCCAGCGGCATCTCCTGCGGCGCGTCATAGCCGCTGACCCGGACCGAGGCAGGCCAGCGCGCCGCCAGCAGCTCATCTTCGGGGCGCAGCACGTTGCGCGCCAGCATCCGCCGCCCGCCGTCATAGACCCCGGGCCGCAGCTCCGGCCCCGCGGGCGCGGCCACCAGATCCGGCCCCTTGACCCCCGGCAGCGTCTCCGCCGCCTCCAGCCGGCCAAAGCCGTCCAGCACCTCCACCGGCGTCCAGGTGGTGCCTTCCAGGTCTTCGGCCTTGGGCGCGGCGGCAGAGGAAGACACCGCCAGCCGCTCCAGCATCGACACGAACAGGCCCGACAGCGGCAGGCTGCTCCACTCCGCATTCGCCGTCACGTGAAACAATACCACCTGGCCCTGTCCCAGCGTCTTGCGGGTCACCAAGGGCGTGCCGTCGGCCAGTTCCGCGATGACGCGGTCCGCCAGCTGGGGATCGGGCTGCGCCACCACTTGCGAGCTGATCGCCACCTCCTGCGGCACCTCCAGCCCGTAAAAGGGAGAGCCTTCGGCAAACGGCGCCAGCGTCTTCGGCTCGCCCCAGCTCATCGCGCCGCCGATGCTGCGCCCGCCAATGCGCAGGCGCACCGGCATCAGGGGTTCCTCGCCGCTGCGCGCGGTGTCGCTGGCCGCCAGCCTCGGCCCGGCAAAGCGCAGCAGCAGGCCGCCGTTTTCCACCCACTCAATCACCGCCTCTTCCTGCGCGGGCGCCAGCCGCGCCACATCGGCCAGCACGATCACATCCGGGTTGGCGGGCAGCAGATCCCGCAGCGCGCCCTCCAGCAGTTCCGCCGAGGGCGCCAGCGCCTGGCGCAGGTAGTGCAGCGGCGACAAGAGCGCCAACCCTTCATCGGCGCTTTCGGAGGACACCAGCGCCACCTCGCGCCGCCGCAAGCTGTCATCGGTCAGCGCCACTGCGCCCGCCGATGCCTCGCCGCGGATTTCAAACCGCGACAGCCGCGCCCGCAGTTCCGCCGGCAGCGACAGCTCAGCCGAGGCCGCGCGGGCGCCATCGGCAAACCGCAGGGAGAGCGACGCCAGGCTGCGTTCGGTGCCGCCGGGATCCTTGCCCTGCGCCACCACCGCAACCTCCTGCGCGGGACCGGCATGGCTGCGCAGCGCCGTCAGTTCGATCGCGCCGCCGGTATAGCTGGCGGGCAGCAGCCCCAGAACCGGCGCGGGCTGTTCGAACACCTCGATCCCGCCGCGGCGGCTCAGCGCTTCGATCAGCCCTTCGCGGCCCGGGTATTCCAGCCCGTCGCTGAACCAGAGGCTGTCAAAACCGCCCTCCGTGCCGGTAATCGCCGCCAAAGCCTGTTCCAGCTGCTCCGGCCCCGGCTGCCAGGGCAGCGGCGCCAGCCCGGCCAGCTGCCGCTGCCAGTCGCTGGCGGCGCGGAACTGCAACGCCTCCGGCGCGCTCAGGCGCAAGACCGCCACCGGGCGTCCGGAGCGGCCCGCTTCCTCCAGCTGCACTTCGGCCTGCGCGCTGGCCTGGTCCCAGCCCGCCGCGCCGCCCCAGCTGGCGTCCATCACGATCAGCAGCGGCCCGCTGCCGCCCGCCTCCTCGGTCGCGGGGTTCAGCACCGGCCCCGCCAAGCCGATGATCGCCGCCGCCACCGCCAGCAAGCGCAGCAGCAGCAGCCACCACGGCGTGCGGTCCGACAGGCTTTCGTCGTCCTTCAGCCCCAAAAGCAGCGTCACCGCCGGAAACGGCTGGCGCTTGGGCGCGGGCGGGATCGCCCGCAGCAAGAGCCACAGCACCGGCAGGGCCAGCAGCCCCAGCAGCAGCCAGGGCGCGGTAAAGCCGATGCCTGCAATCATGGTCATGGCGCGGTCCGCTCCAATGCGTGGTAAAGCCACATCAGCGCCGCCTGCGCCGGGTCGCCGGTGTGATGCTGACCGAACCGCCAGCCGGCCGCGCGGCACAGCCGCTCCAGCGCATCGCGGCGTTCCGCCAGCCGGTCCAGATAGCGCTCCTGCAGGGCAGAGGCCTTCAGTGTTTCATGTGTGACACCGCCTGCGATGCTCTGAAACAGGGTGCGGCCAGTGAAGGGAAAGGCTTCCTCCGCCGGGTCCAGCACCTGCAGCAGAACCCCCCGGACGCCGCGCGCGGCGGCCTTGGACAACGCCTGCTCCACCGGCTCGAATGGCCCCAGAAAGTCCGAGATGAACAGCGCCCGCGCGTGCGGGATCAGGGCGCGGTGGCCGGGCGGGGCGTAATCCTCCGCCTCATCCGCCGACAGCGCCTCGGCCAGCCGCAGGATCTGCACATTGCCGCGCCGGGGCGGCAGGCCGCCGCCGGTCAGGCCCACCCGCTCGCCGCCCTGCACCATCAGAACCGCGGCGGCGAGGCCCAGCAGCCGGGCCTGATCCACCTTCTGCGGCAGCTTGGGGGAGGAGGCAAACCGCATCGAGGCGCCGGTATCCACCCACAGATGCACGGTCTGCGCGATATGCCATTCCCGCTCGCGCACATATTGCACGTCGCCCATGGCGGAGCGGCGGTGGTCGATCATCCGGCGGCTGTCACCGGCCTGCGCCGGGCGGTACTGCCAGAAATCATCGCCGGTGCCGGCACGGCGGCGGCCATGCTCGCCCATCAGCACCGATCCGGCGAGATGCCGCGCCTGCACCAGCAAGGGGGGCAGGGCGCTGGCCTCGGCCTCCGCCCGGTGCCGCAATCCGGTTGCAGCGTCAGAGGCGGCGGGCCTGGTCACGCGGCGGCCCCGGTCCGGGCCAGTTCGCTCGCGGTTTCCTCGATCAGCGCCGCCAGGCTCTCCCCGCGCGCCCGCGCGGCAAAGTTCAGCTGCATCCGGTGGCTCAGCACCGGTTTCGCCATGTCCAGAACGTCCTCTGCGTTGGGCGCCAGCCGCCCCTGCAACAGCGCCCGCGCCCGCACCGCCAGCATCAAGGCCTGCGCCGCCCGCGGCCCCGGCCCCCAGGCCACGGTCTGCGCCACGTGGTCAGAGACGCCGGGTTCTTCGGGGCGGAAGGCGCGGACCAGGTCCAGGATCATCTCCACCACCGACTCGCCCACCGGCATCCGCCGCAGCAGGGCCTGTGCCGCGATCAGCTCTGCGGCGGTGAACACCTGATAGGCCTGCTCTTCCTCGGCCCCGGTGGTGGCCAGCAGGATATCCCGCTCGGTCGCGCGGTCGGGATAATTCACGTCGATCTGCAGCAGGAAGCGGTCCAACTGCGCCTCCGGCAGCGGATAGGTGCCCTCCTGCTCGATCGGGTTCTGGGTCGCCAGCACATGGAACGGCGCCCCCAGCGAACGGTCCTCGCCCGCCACCGTCACCATCCGCTCCTGCATCGCCTGCAGCAGCGCCGACTGGGTGCGCGGGCTGGCGCGGTTGATCTCATCCGCCATCAAAAGCTGGCAGAACACCGGCCCCGGCACAAACCGGAACGAGCGGTGCCCGTCGGCGGCGGTGTCCAGCACTTCCGACCCCAGAATGTCGGCGGGCATCAGGTCGGGCGTGAACTGGATCCGGTTGCCATCCAGCCCCATCACCGTGCTCAGCGTCTCCACCAGCCGGGTCTTGCCGAGGCCGGGCAAACCGATCAGCAGCCCGTGGCCGCCGCACAGCAGCACCGAGAGCGTGAGGTCCACCACCCGCTCCTGTCCGATAAAGCGCTTGGTGATCGACGCGCGCGCCTCTTGCAGCTTGGCTTCCAGCGCTTCGATACCGGCCAGCAGATCGTCCGTTTCAGGCATGACATTCCTCGTTTCCCGGATATATGCTGTTACTCTATCGTGCTGACAGGAAATGGCAAAAGCAATGAGCGGACAAAAACCTGTGACACCCGATGCCGAAGGCCTCGCCGCGGCGGCAAAAGCGGCCGGCAAGGGCAGGGGATTGCCGCCCGTCCACCTGTGGAACCCGCCGTTCTGCGGCGATCTGGACATCCGCATCGCCCGCGACGGCAGCTGGCATTACCTCGGCACCCCCTTTACCCGGTTTGAGCTGGTCAAGCTGTTTGCCTCCATCCTCAAGCTGGAGGACGGCAAGTACTACCTTGTAACGCCTGTCGAAAAGGTCGGCATCACCGTCGAGGACGCGCCCTTTGTGGCGGTGGATTTCGATGCGGCCGGGCAGGGGCGCGCGCAGGTGATCACCTTCACCACCAATATCGGCGACACCGCGGCGGCGGGGCCGGAGCATCCGGTCCGGGTGGCGCGCGATGGTGATAGCGGCGAACCTGCGCCTTATGTGATGATCCGCGCAGGCCTTGAGGCGCTGATCGACCGCAAGAGCTTCTACCGGCTGGCGGAGCTGGGCGAACACCACGATGACTGGTTCGGCGTCTGGTCCGGCGGGGAATTCTTCCCGCTGATTCCGTCTGCCGAGCTGGACGAAAGCTGATAACCCCCGGCACTTTGCCAGCCTGCCTTCCACCCGAAAGGCCGGGCGCTGCCCGCTGCGGTCTGCCGCAGGCAGCTCAAGCCTGGCAGACAGGCGGCGGAATCCGGCCAACCCGCGGTTAACGAAAGTTTAACATGAAAATTCTGCTCTTTTGACGCCTTGGCTGGCCCGTCCTGCGGCGCTAGACCAACAGTCAACAAGGAGAATCCTATGCCCCGCTTCGCGGCCAACATTTCGATGCTGTTTGCCGAGCTGCCCTATCTCGACCGGTTCCAGGCCGCCGCCGCCGCCGGGTTCGAGGCGGTGGAGATCCTCTATCCCTATGAACTGGCCGCCAAGGAAACCCAGCGCGCGCTGCTGGCCAACGGGCTGCAGTTGCTGCTGATCAACGCGCCGCCGCCGAATTACACCGGCGGCATGCCCGGCTATGCGGCGGTGCCGGAGGGCATCGACCGCTTCCAGCGCGACATCCGCCGGGTGCTGCGCTACGCCGAGGCGCTGAAGGCGGGCAAGATCCACGTGATGGCGGGCTATGCCAAGGGCGCAGAGGCACAAAAGACCTTTGTCCAAAACCTGCAATGGGCTGCAGACCGGGCGCCGGAACAGCAGTTCACCATCGAGCCTTTGAACAGCGGCGATCAGCCCGGCTATTTCCTCGATGACTACAGCCTGGCGGTAGAGGTGCTGGACGCGGTGGACCGGCCCAATGTCGGCTTGCAGTATGACGCCTACCACGCCCAGCTGATCCACGGCGACGCGGCCAAGGTGTGGGAGACCTTCGGCAGCCGCGCGGTGCATGTGCAGATCGGCGCCGCGCCGGGCCGCTGCGAGCCGGGCACCGGGCCGGTGGACTTCCAAAGGCTGTTCGCGGCCATCGACGCCAGCGGCTACGACGGCTGGGTCAGCGCCGAATACACCCCCTCCACCCGCAGGACCGAAGACAGCCTGGGCTGGATGCGCTGAGCTCCCGGCCGTTCTGCGCAGAAACCTGTGCAGCGGCGCAGATTGCTCCCCTTTCCGGCAAACGCATATCTCCGTCAGCATCCCGCCGCCAAGGAGACAGCCATGATCCCCGCCCGCTTCGCCCCGCTTCTGTCCGGTTTCCTGATGTCGCTGATGATGTCCTCGATCGTGTCCGGCATCTCCACCCTGCGGGCCGTGGGCGCGGAGGAGGGTTTCACCGCCGCCTGGCTTTCCGCCTGGGCCTACAGCTGGCCGGTGGCCTTTCCGGTCGTGCTGGTGGTGGCCCCGCTGGTGCGCCGCGCCGTGGCCATCGCCATCCGCACGCCGGATGCGGCATGATGCCCGCGGAGGGCGGGGATACACATTCAGCAATTGAAATGTGACCGCGCCCGGGGCAGAAAGGTCCGCGATAAGCGAAAGGACAACGCCAATGCTGCCCGCCCGATTTGCACCTGTATTGTTCAGCCTGATCCTGTCGGGGCTGATGTCCTGCATCGTGACCTGCGTCGCGACCTGGAAGGCGCTGGGGTTCACCACCGGATTGACCGCGGCCTGGATGCAGGCTTGGTCGCTCAGCTGGCCCATTGCTTTTGCGGTCGCCTTTACCGCCGCGCCGCTGGTGCGCCGGCTGGTGGCGAAACTGGTCAGGCAGCCGCTGCAGGGCTAAAGGCCGCAGGGGCGGCTCCCGCCCGCTGCCCGCTGCATCACAGATGCAGCAGCAGCCGTTGGGCCGCGCGCCGCTGGCGCGGCGCGGTTGCGCCCGGTGCCGCTGTCAGTTCAGGCAGAGAAACAGGTCGTAATTCGTCCTGGCCGCTGAATCCTTGCGCGCGGAGGCATGCTCGGCCTGCTTCCCATGCCCCTTGCGGCAGATCCGGTCCGCCTCCTGCGCCGCCGCTTTCAGCGCCCAATGCCGCGGGTGATGCTGCGGCGTGGCGATGGTCACGCTGTCCCCGTTATACTCCGTAACCGCGGGCCGGATGTGATGCGCGCAGCCGCCTGCAACGGCGAGAACGCCGGCAAAAATCAGTGTTTTCAATGGTCCGTCCTGAAATATCCGGTCTCAATCCCGGGGCCTCAGCCGCGTGCGGCGGCGGCCCCGGGCACAGGCATTCCAGCCCGGCGGCGCTGTGTCAATGCGCCTCGGCCCAGTTCTTCCCGCGGCCCGCATCCACCACCAGTTTCACGTCCAGATGCACCGCCGGATCGGCGGCGTTTTCCATCACTTCGCGGGCGGCGGCGATGGTCTCCTCCACGGCCGCCTCCGGCACTTCGAACAAAAGTTCGTCATGCACCTGCAGCAGCATCCGCGCGGGCAGGTGGGCAATCGCCTCCGGCATCCGGATCATCGCCCGGCGGATCACATCCGCCGCGGTGCCCTGGATCGGCGCGTTGATCGCCGCGCGCTTGGCAAAGCCCGCCTTCGGCCCCTTGGCGTTGATCTCCGCGGTGTGGATCTTGCGCCCGAACAGGGTTTGCACATAGCCGTGCTCCTTGGCGAACTCCACGGTGGAGTCCATGTACTTGCGGATGCCCGGGAAGCGCTCGAAATAGCGGTCGATGAAGCCCTGCGCGTCTTTGCGCGGGATGCGCAGGTTGCGCGCCAGGCCAAAGCCGGAAATGCCGTAGATCACACCGAAGTTGATCGCCTTGGCCTGACGGCGGATTTCCGGCGTCATCTCCTCCAGCGGCACCCCGAACATCTCCGAGGCGGTCAGGGCGTGAATGTCCTGCCCCTCGGCAAAGGCCTGCTGCAGCGTCTCGATCCCGGCCATATGGGCCAGGATCCGCAGCTCAATCTGGCTGTAGTCGAGCGACAGCAGCACATTGCCCTCTTCCGCCACAAACGCCTCGCGGATGCGCCGCCCCTCTTCGGAGCGGACGGGGATATTCTGCAGGTTCGGATCGGTCGAGGCCATGCGCCCGGTGCTTGCCCCGGTCTGGGCATAGGATGTATGCACCCGCCCGGTGTCCGGATTGATATGGTCCTGCAGCGCATCCGTGTAGGTCGACTTCAGCTTGCTGAGCTGCCGCCAGTCCAAGACCCGCCGGGGCAGGTCATGTTCGGTCGCCAGATCCTCCAGGATATCGGCGCCGGTGGAGTACTTGCCGTTTTTGCCGCGCTTGCCGCCTTCCAGCCCCATCTTGTCGAACAGGATCTCGCCCAGCTGCGCAGGCGAGCCGACGTTGAAGGTCTCGCCCGCGAGTTCATGGATCTCCGCTTCCAGACCGGCCATCTTCTGGGCAAAGGCATTGGACATGCGGGAAAGCGTATCGCGGTCCACCTTGATGCCGTTGCGCTCCATCTCCGCCAGCACCGGCACCAGCGGCCGCTCCAGCGTTTCATAGACCGTCGTCACCCGCTCCTGATGCAGCTGCGGCTTGAAGGTCTGCCACAGGCGCAGGGTGATGTCGGCGTCCTCGGCGGCATAAGGCACCGCGTCCTCAATCGGCACCCGGTCAAAGGTGATCGCCGATTTGCCGCTGCCCAAGAGCGGCTTGATCGGGATCGGCGTGTGATCCAGATAGCGCTCCGACAACGCATCCATGCCATGCCCGTGCAGGCCCGCGTGCAGCGCATAGGACATCAGCATGGTGTCGTCGATCGGCGCCACATCCACCCCGTAGCGGTGCAGGATCTTGGCGTCGTATTTCATGTTCTGGCCGATCTTCAGGATCGCCGGATCCTCCAGAACCGGTTTCAGCATCGCGACCGCTTCTTCCAGCGGCATCTGCCCCTCCGACAGGCCTTCGCCGCCGAACAGGTCATCGCCCCCGGCCTTATGCGCCAAGGGGATATAGCAGGCCTCGCCCGCCTCCACGCACAGCGAGATGCCGACCAGATCGACGACCATCTCATCCAGACCCGTGGTCTCGGTGTCCACCGCCACCCAGCCGCGCTCGCGGATGCGGTCCACCCAGACCTGCAGGGCGGCGGCGTCGCGGACGCATTCGTATTTTTCCTTGTCAAAGGGCACGGCTTCCGGCGCCTCTGCCGCCGCGGAAACGGGCGCTGCGGCGGGCGCCTCCGGGATTGCCGGCGCCTCCACGCCCAGCCGGTCGGCCATGCGCTTGGACAGGGTGCGGAACTCCATCTCGGTCAGGAAGGTCATCAGGGTGTCCGCGTCCGGCTCCATCACCTCCAGATCGTCCAGGGTGAAGTCCAGCTCCATATCGCAGTCCAGCTGCACCAGCTTCTTCGACAGCTCGATCTGCTCCCGCATCTCGATCAGCGTCTGGCGGCGCTTGGGCTGCTTGATCTCTTCCGCGCGGTCCAGCAATTCCTCAAGCGAGCCGAATTCGTTGATCAGCAGCGCGGCGGTCTTGATCCCGATCCCCGGCGCGCCCGGCACGTTATCGACCGAGTCGCCCGCCAGCGCCTGCACGTCCACCACCCGGTCGGGGCCGACGCCGAACTTCTCCACCACGCCGTCGCTGTCGATGCGCTTGTTCTTCATCGCATCCAGCATCTCGACGCCGCCGCCGACCAGCTGCATCAGGTCCTTGTCCGACGAGATGATCGTCACCCGACCGCCGGCCGCGCGCGCCTGGCAGGCCAGCGTGGCGATGATGTCATCGGCCTCGAAGCCTTCGACTTCCTTGCAGGCGATGTTGAAGGCCTTGGTCGCCTCGCGGGTCAGCGGGAACTGCGGCACCAGATCCTCCGGCGCGGGCGGGCGGTTGGCCTTGTACTGGTCGTACATCTCGTTGCGGAAGGACATGCCGGAATGGTCAAAGATCACCGCCACATGGGTCGGCGCATCCGGGCCCTTGTTGTCCTCCACCTGCTTGAACAGCATGTTGCAAAAGCCCGCCACGGCCCCAATCGGCAGCCCGTCGGATTTGCGGGTCAAGGGCGGCAGCGCGTGATAGGCGCGGAAGATGAAGGCCGAGCCGTCGATCAGATGCAGATGGCAGCCCTTGCCGAATGTTGTCCCGCTCATGTGCGCCGCGCTCCCGTTGGAAATCCGTTCGTGTTCTGTTTCCCGGTTATCGGTGATCCTGCGGGGAAGGGCAATTGCCGTTTGCCGGCGGCGGCGGGAACCGGCAGCGGCGGTCCGGCGCCGTCTCGCGCCGCCCATGTTCCAGCCGCGGCCCGCCTGTGATAGACCTGCGGCCTCCCTTCATTGCACAGCAGGATCGAACCCCATGCAGCTCAACGGAAAAACGGTCATTGTCACGGGCGGCAGCGATGGCATCGGCAAGCACATCTGCCTGAAACTGGCCGCCGCGGGCTGCAAGCTGGCAATTCTGGGCCGCAACCAGGCGCGGCTGGACCAGGCGGCAGGGGAGGCCCGCAGCCTCGGCGCCCCCGAGGCGCGCAGCTACGCGGCGGACATGACCGATCCGGCGGCGGTTGCGGCTGCCGCAGCAGACATCCTGCGGGACTTCGGCAGCGTCGATATCCTGATCAACAATGCGGGCATCTGGCACAAGGCGGGGCCGCTCGACAGCATTTCAGAGGAGATGCTGATGGCCACTGTGCAGACCAACCTGACCGGCCTGATGCAGCTGACCCGCCACCTGCTGCCCGCGCTGCGCACCCGCGACGAGGCCGCGATTCTGAACGTCGCCTCCAAATCCGGGGTGGCCGCCCAAGCGGGGCAGTCGGTCTACACCGCCACCAAATACGGCGTGCGCGGCTTTACCGATGTGCTGAAGCTGGATGAGGCGGAGACCGGCGTGCGCGTCGCGGGCCTCTATCAAAGCGGCACCAACACCGGGATGTTCGCCAAGGCGGGCGAAGACGTCCCCAACCACATCTTCACCGAGCCGGAGGATCTGGCGGATGTGGTGGTTTTCATGCTGTCGCGCCCGCCGAAACTGTGGATGCACGAGGTCCGCGTCGAGCTGTAAGCGCAGCACAGCCTGCTGCCGGGGCCGCCGCGGGGCAGGGGCCTAGAACACGCCCATGCTGAGGCCCGCCCCCAAGGCCAGCCCCAGGTCGCAGCAGGCCTGCAGCTGATCCTCGGGGATCACCTTTTCTGCCAAAATGGCCTCCGGCGTCTGCGCATGGGTGCAAATAATCAGCGGCGCCTGCACCTCTTTCAGGCGCCAGCCGGTGGCAATCCGCGCGCATTGCCGCGCCGCGTTTTCCCCGTCCGATCCGGCGCAGACCATCTGCGCATAGGGCCGCCCCTCGATCTTTCCCAGCACCGGGTAATAGCAGCGGTCGAAAAACTCTTTCATCTGGCCGGACAAGGCCGCCAGATTCTCCGGCGCGCAGAAGATATAGCCGCTTGCGGCCAGCAGATCGCCTGGCCCGGCGTCTTCGGCCCGTTTCAGGACGGTCCCGATCTCCTCCCGCGCCGCCGCTGCCGCAGCCTCCGCCATCTGGCGGCTGCCGCCGGTGCGTGTGTGGTAAACGATCAAGAGCTGTGCCATCGCTGCCGCCCGCCTGTTGCGCTCCCGCGGCAGCTTACCGGGTGCCTGCAAATTTCTTCAAAGAAATTTGGCCGGAAAATCCGGATTTTCCGGGACCCGGCCTCCGCCTGAACGGTGTCACGCTGCCCGGGTCACTCCGCCGCCTTGGCCGTGTCCCGGTAGACGTATTTGCAGTCGCAATAGGGGCATTCCACGAAATTCTCGTCCTCGGGGATCAGCAGATACACCCGCGGATGCCCCAGCGCGCCTTCGCTGCCGTCACAGGCCACCTTGCGGCTGTCCACGATCTTGGTTTCCGGCGCTTCGATGCTCATGGCTGGCAGTCCTTTCGGTTTTCGGCTAGGCGCATTTATGAGCCAAGCAAATACCGGGGGCAAGAGCGGCGATGAGCGCAGATGCAATCCAACTCAAAGCTTTGCGCAAAATCTATGGCGGCTATAAAGGCCAGCCCGAGAAACACGCGCTGAAGGGGGTCGATCTGACGGTGCCGCGCGGCTCCGTCTTTGGCCTGCTGGGGCCCAATGGTGCGGGCAAATCGACGCTGATCAACATCCTGGCGGGGCTGGTGCGCAAGACCTCCGGCAAGGTGACGATCTGGGGCTTTGACCAGGACGAGAACCCGCGCCAGAGCCGCGCCGCCATCGGGGTGATGCCGCAGGAACTGAACCTTGATCCCTTCTTCACCCCGCGCGGCGCGCTGGAGGTGCAGGCGGGGCTTTACGGCGTGCCGAAGAACGAGCGCCACAGCGACGAGATCCTGCGCATGGTGGGTCTGGAGGACAAGGCGGAGGCCTATGCCCGGACCCTGTCCGGCGGCATGCGGCGGCGGCTCTTGCTGGGCAAGGCGCTGGTCCACCGCCCCTCGGTCCTGGTGCTGGATGAACCCACCGCGGGCGTCGATATCGAACTGCGCCAGATGCTGTGGGAGAACATCCGCAAACTGAACGCCCAAGGCATGACCATCATCCTCACCACCCACTACCTGGAGGAGGCGGAGGAGATGTGCGACGAGATCGCCATCATCAACCAGGGCGAGGTGGTGGCGCGCGACACCAAGGCCAGCCTGCTGGGCCGGCTGGATGCCAAGACCATGGTGGTGCATCCGGCAGAGCCCGCCGCGGCGCTGCCGCAGGGCGCAGGCATCGAGGCCAGCTTGCGCGAAGACGGCGCCGTGGTGCTGCGCTACCGCAGCCAGGCAACCAGCGCCGAGGACGTGCTGGCCGCGGTCCGCGCCGCCGGGATCAGTATCCGCGACGTGAAGACCGAGGAAGCCGATCTGGAGGATGTCTTCCTCTCGCTGACGAAAACGGTGTCATAATTTCCATTTGCACCGCCTGGCCGATAGGCCGGGCAGCGCCCGTCCCGCCCCCCGTCATGCCGGAGGCGCGCTTCCAGCACGACGCGGGCGCTTCGCTTCCCACCCCGCCGGGACGTGCGCTGCCTTCAGAGTCCTGAGGCCAACGTGGAGTTCTGCACACCAACTCCTCCTCACCCCCGGTCAACCCGCGCCTGATAGCAATTATTGCGCGCCGACCGGATGTGGATGTAGGCGACCCGCTCATCCGCGAAAATCGCCTCGGCCCGCCCCATCATCTCCGCCTGCGGGATGACACTGCCGGTGCCATAGACGATCCGGTGATCCGCGCTGTAGCCCTTGATCAGGTAATCGGGGGAGCCTTCCAGAACCTCCGGCACCTGCTCGCCCTCATGCCGCTTGCAGTGATCCGCACACAGAAAGACCGGCCCGGTCTCGGCATAGGGCTGCGCCTCGGGAAAGGGGCGGTGGGCCAGGATCAGCATTTCTGCGCCTTCGGGGATGTATTTCAGGCAATGGCGGCAGGGGTTGGCGCCGCCGTCCGATACCGTGCGCTCCGGCATCTGGCCATGTGCGTCTGGCCCGCCCTCTTGCAGCGCGCGGACAATCTCTGTGGGCAGGGCGGTGATTCTGGGCATGGTCTGTCTCCTTTTGCTGCCGGGATCCTGCCGCATCCCGCGCGCGGCAATCGACCCGGATCCTGCGCATCCCGCAGGCCGCGGGGGCGCTCCCGCCCGCCGGGCGGGCATTGGAAATGCCCTGCGGCGGTTGGGCCGGGCGCCGCGCTGGCGCGCGGCGCGGGGCACGTCGCGGCAGGTGCGTCCGGTGCGACTCCACATAAGAACAAAACGGGAATATCATGCGGCCCATGTTTGCCGAATTCGCCTGCCTGTCCAACTTCACCTTCCTCACCGGGGCCTCCCACCCCGAGGAGTATGCGGCCCGCGCGCTGGAGCTGGGCATCGCGGCCCTCGCCATTGCCGACGAAAACTCGGTGGCGGGCATCGTGCGCGCCCATGCGGAGTGCCGCAGCATCGCCCGCCGGGTGCGCGAGCGGCAGGCCTGGGACCGCCGCAACACCCCGATCGGCCCGCCGCGCCCCGCGGGCATCCCGCAGCCCCCGTCTTTCCCGGTTTATGACACCGTGCGGCTGATCCCGGCGGCGCGGCTGGTCTTCACCGACGCGCCGGAGGTGATCGCGCTGCCGCAGACCCGCACCGGCTGGGGCAGCCTGACGCGGCTGGTCTCCACCGGGCGGCTGAGGGCCGAGAAGGGCAGCTGCACCCTGCACCTTGCCGACCTTCTGAAATTTGCGGACGGCCTGCACCTGCTCCTGCTGCCGCAGGCGCAACACCTGCGGGGCGGCGCGGGCGGATGGGGGCCGCATACGGACGCGCTGACGCGCCGCTTTGGCGGGCGGATGCACCTGCTGATGACGCCCGCCTATGACGGCGGCGACCGGGCGCGGTTTGCGCAGCTCGCAGATCTCGCCAGCCGCCTCGATCTGCCGCTTCTCGCCAGTGCCGCGCCCAGGATGCACCACGGCCGCCGCCGCCGCCTGGGCGACGTGCTGAGTGCCATCCGCCTGCGCTGCAAGGTGGAGGAGCTGGGCCGTGCCGCCATGGCCAATGGCGAGCAGCGGTTGCGGTCCGAAGGTGAAATGCGCCGCCTGTTCCGGGGCTATGAGGCGGCGGTGGACAATGCCGCCCGGCTGGCGGACCGGCTCACCTTCTCGCTGGATGAGCTGCGCTATGACTACCCGGACGAGGGGCGCGGCAGCGAAACCCCGCCGCAGCGGCTGCGGCGGCTGGCCGAAGAGGGCCTGCAATGGCGCTACCCGGGCGGCGCGCCGGACAAGGTGCGCGGCCTGCTGGAGCATGAGCTGGCCCTGATCGCCAAGCTGAAATACGACCCCTATTTCCTCACCGTGCGCGACATCGTCGCCTTTGCCCGCTCCCGCGGCATCCTCTGCCAGGGCCGCGGCTCGGCGGCGAACTCGGTGGTCTGCTACTGCCTGGGCGTCACCTCGGTCAGCCCGGAACTGGGCACCATGGTGTTCGAACGCTTCGTCAGCGAGGCCCGCGACGAGCCGCCCGACATCGACGTCGACTTCGAGCATGAGCGGCGCGAGGAGGTGATCCAGTGGATCTATGAGCGTTATGGGCGGGAGCGCGCAGGGCTGTGCGCCACGGTGATCCACTACCGCGGCAAGCGCGCCATCCGCGAGGTGGGCCGCGCCATGGGCCTGACCGAAGACACCATCTCGGCGCTTTCCTCGCAGCTCTGGGGTTTTTTCAGCACCAAGGGCGTGGAGGCCGAGCGGATGCGCGAGATCGGGCTGGACCCGAACAGCCGCCGCCTGCAGCTGACGATGCAGCTGGTGGAGGAGATCATCGGCTTCCCGCGCCACCTGAGCCAGCACGTGGGCGGCTTCATCATCACCCAAGGCCGTCTGGACGAGCTGGTCCCCATTGAGAACGCCACCATGGAGGGCCGCACGGTGATCTGCTGGGACAAGGATGACATCGACACGCTGGGCATCCTCAAGGTCGATGTGCTGTCGCTGGGTATGCTCACCTGCATCCGCAAGGCGTTTGATCTGATGCGCCAGCACCACCAGCTGGACTACAGCCTCGCCACCCTGCCGCCGGAGGACCCAGCGGTCTATAACATGCTGTGCCGGGCCGACAGCATCGGGGTGTTCCAGGTCGAAAGCCGGGCGCAGATGAACTTTCTGCCCAGGATGCGGCCGCGCTGTTTCTATGACCTGGTGATCGAGGTCGCCATCGTCCGCCCCGGCCCGATCCAGGGCGACATGGTGCACCCCTATATCCGCCGCAGGAACGGCGAGGAGCCGGTGCATTTCCCGTCCGACGCGCTGGGCGAGGTCTTGGGCAAGACCCTGGGCGTGCCGCTGTTTCAGGAGCAGGCGATGCAGATCGCCATCGTCGGCGCCGGTTTCACGCCGGAACAGGCCGACCGGCTGCGCCGCTCGCTCGCGACCTTCAAGAAACACGGCAACGTCAGCGAGTTCCGCAGCCTGTTCCTGCGCGGCATGGCGCAGAACGGCTATGATGCGGCGTTCTCCGAGCGCTGCTTTTCGCAGATCGAGGGGTTCGGCTCCTACGGCTTCCCGGAAAGCCATGCGGCGAGTTTCGCGCTCCTGGTCTATGCCTCGGCCTGGATCAAATGCCACCATCCGGGGATCTTTGCCTGCGCGCTCTTGAACGCCCAGCCGATGGGGTTTTACGCGCCCGCCCAGATCGTGCGCGATGCCCGCGCGCACGGGGTGGAGGTGCGCCCGGTCTGTATCAACAATTCCTACTGGGACAACGTGATGGAGCCTGACGGCCACGGCGGGCTGGCGCTGCGGCTGGGGTTCCGGCAGGTGAAGGGCCTGCGGGATGAGGACGCCGCCTGGCTGACCGCGGCGCGCGGCAACGGCTACACGGAGGTGGAGGACGTCTGGCGCAAGGCGGGGCTGGCGCCGCCGGTGATCGAGCGGCTGGCGGAGGCGGATGCCTTTGCCGCGCTGGGGATGAACCGGCGGGAAGCCTTATGGGCGGCCAAGGCGGTCTCGGCCCGCAAGCCGCTGCCGCTGTTTGCCCGCGAACTGGACGGCGAGGCGATTCATGAGCCGGAGGCCAGCCTGCCGCAGATGGGGCTGGGCGAGGAGGTGGTGGAGGATTACGTCGCCATGCGGCTGAGCCTGCGGGCGCATCCGGTGGCGCTGATCCGGCATCTGCTGACGCCGCAGGACACCGGCGGCGGGGCGGAGGGCGGACCGGGGATTTGAGTATTTGGGGAAAGATGAAAGGCGCAGGGCGGGTTTGCGCCTGATCTTGCGGCTGATAACGCCAACTGCGGCAGGAATGGCGGTTCACCCCGGCGCGGCGAGGCGTTAGAAGGCTTGCGAACCTTTCCTTGCCCCGGAGTCTGACCCATGACCGCACCCAAACCCGTTGTCCTGTGCATTCTCGATGGCTGGGGCAGTGCGGAGCCGGGCAAGGCCAACGCGCCTTATCTGGCGGACACCCCCGCGTTTGACGCCATCATGGCCAAGGGGCCGAGCGCAAAGCTGATCACCCACGGGCCGGATGTGGGCTTGCCGACCGGGCAGATGGGCAACTCCGAGGTCGGCCACACCAACATCGGCGCGGGCCGGGTGGTGGCGATGGACCTGGGCCAGATCGACCTGGCGATCGAGGATGGCAGCTTCTTTGAAAACGAGGCGCTGCAGGCGTTTACCGCCAAGCTGAAGGAGACCGGCGGTGCGGCGCATCTGATGGGGCTGGTCTCGGACGGCGGCGTGCACGGGCATATCAGCCACATCCTGGCGGCGGTGAAGGCGATCACCAGTGCCGGCGTGCCGGTCTGGCTGCATGCCATCACCGACGGCCGCGACGTGGCGCCGAAATCGGCGTTCGGCTATTTCCGCGAACTGGAAGAAAAGCTGCCCGAAGGCGCGCGGATCGCCACCGTCACCGGGCGTTATTTTGCGATGGACCGCGACAACCGCTGGGGCCGCGTGAGCGAAGCCTATGACGCGATGATCCATGCCAAGGGGCGCCCGGGGCTGAACGCCCATGGCGCGGTGGACCATGCCTATAACCAATCCGAGACCGATGAATTCATCGCGGCCACCGTGCTGCAGGGCTATTCGGGGGTGAAGGACGGCGACGGGTTTTTCTGCCTGAACTTCCGCGCCGACCGGGCGCGGGAGATCCTGCGCGCCATCGGCGAGCCGGGCTTTGCGGAGTTCGATCCCGGCGCGCGGCCCAAGCTGGCGGCGCTGATGGGCATGGTGGAATATTCCGATGCTCATAATGATTACATGACCACCTGCTATCCCAAGGCGGCCATCGTCAACACGCTGGGCGAATGGGTGGCCAAACAGGGCAAGCGCCAGTTCCGCCTGGCCGAGACCGAAAAATACCCGCATGTCACCTTCTTCCTGAACGGCGGCAAGGAAGAGCCGGAGGTGGGCGAGGACCGCTTTATGCCGAAGTCGCCGAATGTGGCGACCTATGATTTGCAGCCGGAGATGAGCGCGCCGGAAGTGACGGCGAAATTCGTCGAGGCGATCGAGGCGGGCTATGACCTGATTGTCACCAACTATGCCAATCCCGACATGGTCGGCCACACCGGTGATCTGAAGGCGGCGATCCGTGCCTGCGAGGCGGTGGACCAGGGGCTGGCCCAGGTGGTTCAGGCGCTGGAGAAGGCGGGCGGCGCGATGATCGTCACCGCCGACCACGGCAATTGCGAGGTGATGGTGGACCCGGTGACCGGCGGCGCCCATACCGCCCATACGCTGAACCTGGTGCCGGCGGTGCTGGTCGGCGGGCCGGAGGGCGCGCGGCTGCGCGACGGGCGGCTGGCCGATCTGGCGCCGACCCTGCTGGAGCTTATGGGGCTGGAGAAGCCGGCCGAAATGACCGGGGAGAGCCTGCTGTCATGATCCGGCGGGCGGGCCTGTTGCTGCTGGGGCTGCTGGCGGCGCCCCTGCCGGCGGCTGCCAACCCGGCGTCCGCGGCGCGCGAGGCGGCGGCAGAGCTGGAGGCTGCCTCGGTGCAATTGCAGGAAGCCGCCAGTTCCCGCGACCGGGTGAAGGCGCTGACCTCGGCCGTGCAGGCCTATGAGGCCGGGCTGGCGGCGATGCGCGACGGCTTGCGCCGGGTGGCGCGGCGCGAGGCGCAGCTGAGCGCCCAGCTGGCGGCGCGGCAGGAGGAGGTCTCGGGGCTGTTGGGGATCATCCAGACGATTGAGACCTCGCCGCCGCCGGTCCTGATGGTGCATCCCTCCGGGCCTTTGGGCGCGGCGCGCTCCGCCATGATGCTGGCCGAGGTGACGCCGGCGCTGCACGCCAAGGCGCAGTCGCTGAAGACGGATCTGGACGAGGTGCAGAGCTTGCGGCTGCTGCAGCAGAACGCCGCCAGGACGCTGGAGGAGGGGCTGGCGGGCGTGCAGTCCGCGCGGGTGCAGCTGTCGACCGCGATTGCCGACCGCACCACGCTGCCCAAGCGCTTCACCGCCGATCCGGTGCGCACCGCGATCCTGATCTCCTCGACCGAGACGCTGTCGGGGTTTGCCGACGGGCTGGCCGAAATCGCGGATGGCGAAATCGCCGAATCCAGCGCCGATATCAGCGATCTGCGCGGCACCCTGCCGCTGCCGGTCGAAGGGCTGGTGCTGCGCGGCTACGGCGAGCGCGATGCGGCGGGGATTGCCCGCCCGGGCCTGCTGATCGCCGCCCGCCCGCGGGCGCTGGTGACCGCGCCCGCCGCCGCCACCATCCGGTACCGCGGGCCGCTTCTGGATCTGGGCAACGTGGTGATTCTGGAGCCGCAGCCGGAGACCCTGTTTGTGCTGTCCGGGCTGGCCGAGGTGTTCGGCGAGGCGGGGCAGGTGATCCCCGAGGGCACCCCCGTCGGCCTGATGAGCGGCGAAAACCCCGGGCCGGACGCAATTCTGTCAACAAGCGGTGAAGGGGGTGGAACTGACCGGACAGAAACGCTCTATATAGAAGTGAGAATGGACAACAGCCCGGTGGATCCGGAAACATGGTTCCGCACTGGAAAAGGTGGATGAAGGCTTGATGAAAAAATTTGCGATGGCCGCCCTGGGCGGCACGCTGGCAGGGATTGTCGCCACGACATATGTTGCAGGCCCCTTGCTGGCGCAGGAAGGCACGCGCGAGGCCAATGTCTATGAGCAGCTGGACCTGTTCGGCGACATCTTCGAGCGCATCCGCGCGCAATACGTCGAGGAAGTCGACGAGAAGGAGCTGATCGAGGCGGCGATCGGCGGAATGCTGACCTCGCTGGATCCGCATTCCAGCTACCTGTCGCCGGATGACGCGGCCAGCATGCGGGTGCAGACCCGCGGCGAATTCGGCGGTCTCGGGATCGAGGTCACCCAGGAAGAGGGTTTTGTCAAAGTCGTCTCCCCCATCGACGGCACCCCGGCGGATGAGGCCGGCATGGAAGCCGGCGATTTCATCACCCATGTGGACGGCGAAAGCGTGCTGGGCCTGTCGCTGGACGAGGCGGTTACCATGATGCGCGGGCCGGTCGGCTCGGAGATCGTGATCACCGTGGTGCGCGAGGGCGAGGATGAGCCGTTCGACGTCTCGATCATCCGCGACACCATCACGCTGACCGCGGTGCGCAGCCGTATCGAAGGCGATACCGTGGTGATGCGGATCACCACCTTTAACGATCAGACCACGCCGAACCTGGAAGCGGGCCTGAAGGAGCAGATCGAGGAAGCTGGCGGCCTGGATCAGGTGAACGGCATCGTTCTGGACCTGCGCAACAACCCGGGCGGCCTGCTGAACCAGGCGATCCAGGTGGCCGACAGCTTCCTGGAGTCGGGTGAGATCGTCTCCACCCGCGGCCGCGACCCGGAGGATGGCGAGCGGTTCAATGCCACCCCGGGCGATCTGGCCGACGGCAAGCCGATCGTGGTGCTGATCAACGGCGGCTCGGCCTCGGCGTCGGAAATCGTGGCGGGTGCGCTGCAGGACCACCGCCGGGCGATTGTCGTGGGCACCAAGTCGTTTGGCAAAGGATCGGTGCAGACGGTGATGCCGCTGAAGGGCGACGGCGCCATGCGCCTGACCACCGCGCGCTATTACACGCCGTCGGGCCGGTCGATCCAGGCGCTGGGCGTGTCGCCCGATATCGTGGTGGAGCAGCCCCGCCGGGTGGCCGCGACGGAGGAGGAGGAGGACGCTGCTGCCGCCCGCCGCTCCCGTTCGGAAGCCGACCTGCGCGGCCGTCTGAGCAATGACTCCCTGAGCGAGGATGAGATCCGCCAGATCGAGGAAGAGCGCGAGAAGGCCGAGAAAGCCGCCGAGCTGCGCGAGGAGGATTACCAGCTGGCCTATGCCATCGACATTCTGAAGGGGATGGTCGCGCTGGGGCCGAAGTAAACCCGCCGCAACACCGCAGCACAAAGGGGCCGTCCGGTTGGGCGGCCTTTTTTCTGTCTGCATGGCCGCCGGGTCTGGCGGGGGTGGTTGCTGTGCCGTTTAAGCGCTGTGTCCCGATGAAAGGGGGCGGCGCCGCCGGGTGGAGGTGGACAGACCCTGCGGGGGGCCTGCTCGGACAAGCTCGCTTGGACGACCCCCTTTTTATCAGGGCCGGTCTCCGGGTGTTGCGCAGGCAGCCGCACAGATGCCTGCGCCTCGTATCATGGCCCTTGCGCGGGGCCATGGCGGGTGATCTCGATCGCCTGGCAGGATGGCATAGCGGGGTGAGGATCAGGTGAAGGGGGCGTGCGGCGGGGACGCAACACCTTGCCCGGATGAAGGTGCGCAGCCCTCTGTGGAAAACGGGAAACCGAAACCAAGAGGTCCGCGTTTTCTTTTCAGGCAGCTTCGCCCGCGCCCTTGCGTCATCGCGAAAATAAACGCCCGATATCCGGCGTACTGACCGGGCGGGCTGGTCTATGCTCCGGCCATGATGTTTGACCTGCCTGATTCCAAGACCCTGTATCAAGCTTTGCTGGACCGTGACGCCGCCTATGAGGGGCGCGCCTATGTCGGCGTGACCTCCACCGGCATCTTCTGCCGGCTGACCTGCCCGGCGCGCAAGCCGAAGTTCGAGAACTGCCGGTTCCATGCCACCCCCGGCGACTGTATCGAGGCGGGGTTCCGCGCCTGCAAGCGCTGCAAGCCCTTGGCCGCTGCCGCCGGCGATGATCCGATGGTGCAGGACCTGCTGGCGCGGCTGGAGGAACGGCCGGCCTACCGCTGGGGCGAAGGCGACCTTGCCCGGCTGGGGCTGGATGCCTCGACCGTGCGGCGCGCCTTCAAGCGGCATTTCGGCATGACTTTCCTGGAGATGGCGCGGCAGCGGCGGCTGCGCGAGGGCTTTACCGCGCTGAAGGCGGGCGAGCCGGTGATTGCGGCGCAGATCGATGCGGGGTTTGAAAGCGCCAGCGCCTTTCGCGCGGCCTTTGCCAGGCTGGTGGGGATTGCGCCCGGCGCCTTCCGCAAGGATGCGCTGCTGCTGGCGGACTGGATCGACACGCCTTTGGGCGCGATGATTGCGATCAGCTGCGCCCATCAGCTGCATCTGCTGGAGTTTGCCGATCGCAAGGCGCTGCCGCGGGAGGTGGCGAAACTGCAAAAGGCGCAGCCCGGCGGTTTGGGCTTTGGCCGCCCTGCGCCGACCGAACAGATTGCCGGGGAGCTGCGCGGCTACTTTGCCGGCGCGGGCGCGGATTTCCGCACCCCGCTGGCGCTGCATGGCACCGCGTTTGAACGCGAGGTCTGGCGCTGTCTGCTGGCCATTCCGGCGGGGGAGACCCGCAGCTATTCGCAGATCGCGCGGGAGCTGGGGCGGCCTTCGGCCGCGCGGGCGGTGGCGCGGGCCAATGGCACCAACCAGCTGGCGCTGGTGGTGCCCTGCCACCGGGTGCTGTCGGCGGATGGCGCGCTGACCGGCTATGGCGGCGGCTTGTGGCGCAAGCAAAGGCTGATAGAAATTGAGACAGGCTACAGACAAAGGATTTCAGCATGACATATTCCGACCGCGCGGGAGCTTTTGCGGCGCTGCACCAGCCGGGCAATCCGGTGGTGCTTTACAACATCTGGGACACCGGCAGCGCCAAGGCGGTTGCCGGGGCCGGGGCCAAGGCGCTGGCGACCGGCAGTTTCCCGGTGGCGGCGGCGCAGGGGTTTCCCGATGGCGAGCAGATC
The DNA here is from genome assembly GCF_002388965.1 of Leisingera sp. UBA4491. Taxonomy (NCBI): domain Bacteria; kingdom Pseudomonadati; phylum Pseudomonadota; class Alphaproteobacteria; order Rhodobacterales; family Roseobacteraceae; genus Leisingera; species Leisingera sp. UBA4491. The sequence continues at coordinate 165,465 of NZ_DGNN01000029.1, forward strand.
CCGCTGGAGTTCGTGCTGGGCAATGCAGAGCGCATCGTTGCGGCCACGGATCTGCCGGTGACGATTGATTTCGAGGGCGGCTATGCCAGCGAACCGGAGCAGCTGACCGTCAATGCGACGCGGCTGGCGCACACCGGCGCGGTGGGGCTGAACTTCGAGGATCAGGTGGTCGGCACTGCGGATCTGTACGGCATCATCGAGCAGGCCCGCCGGGTGACCGCGGTGCGGGCGGCCCATGCGGATATGTTCGTCAACGCGCGCACCGATCTGTTTCTGAAGGAAAAGGATGCCGCCAAGCACGGCGCCCTGCTGTCGGAGGCGCTGGAGCGCGGGGCGGCCTATGCCGAAGCGGGCGCCAACGGCTTTTTCGTGCCGGGGCTGAGCGATCCCGACCTGATTGCCCGGGTCTGCGAGGCGAGTGCGCTGCCGGTCAACACGATGATGCGCGGCATTACGCTGGAGACCGCGCGGCAGGCGGGCGTCGCGCGCTGCAGCTACGGGCCGATCCCGCACGCGAAACTGATGCAGGTGCTGGCGGAGCAGTTTCAGGCGCTGGAGTAGGCGGCTTGGCTGTGCGTTCGATCAATTGCTGATCTTGCGCCCGGCCGGCAGGCCGGGCAGCGCCGGGACATCAATTCAGGACGTTTCCAGGCAGTGGCGGCGGAAGGCGCGCTTGAGCATGTCCAGCTCGGCGCGCAGCAGCTCCACCTCGGCGCGCAGGTCGTCGGCCACCGCCTCGCCGCCGATCAGGGTGAAATCGCCCAGCCGGGTGCTGCTGGCGGCGTCGAAGACCACGAAGGTCTGCACCCCGTCGGCCACGGCCTCAGCCGGGACCGGCACCGCCAGCGTCCATTCGCCGCCGGTCTCGCCCTCGCTGAGCCGGACGTCCTGGACCGGCTGATCCTGGAACATCACAGTAATGTCCGGCCTGGCGCCGCTGGCGGGGGCGTTGCCGATCCGGCCTTCCCAGACGCCGTTGCGGAAGCGGATTTTGGTCAGTGTCAGATCGCTCATGTCAGGTCACTCATGTCCAGTCACACATGGGGCAGGGCGGCTCAGATCGCCGCGCGGCGGTGGCGCGAGAAGGTCAGGTCGCGCAGGATCACCTGGTTCATGTCGGGCGCCTCGAAGATCAGGTCGAACCAGATCTTTTCGATCCGCTTTTCGTTCAGGCGGGAATAGGCCAGGTCGAATTCCACCACGATGTTCTTTTCCTCCATCGGCAGCTCGCGCACGATCTGTTCGGTGTTGGGGCCGTGCTGGATGTTGAGCCGGGCGAAGATCTCGATCGGCTTTTCAGACTCGATGATGCTGTCCACCCGCAGGAGGTGCTGGCGGGTCATGCCGGTGGCGGCTTCGGGCGGCAGGTCAATGACCAGCGACAGGAAGGAGCCGTCGAATTTGAACACGTCCATGCGCAGCCCGAAGGGGGCGAGATCCTCCTCGCGGGTGTTGCGGAGCTGGCGCAGGGTCAGTTCGGAGAAGGCGCAGTCGTGGAACAGCTGCACCTCATCGCCCAGCCGCGCCTTGGGCGGGGCCGAGGCCAGACCGCGTTCGGGCAGGGGGCCGCGCCACAGCTCCGGGCGCCAGGACCAGTCGGTGCCATGCGGGCGCGGAAAGAAGGAAGAGCCGATCTGCGGCAGCGCCAGGCGGCCGTCGGCGGTGTGAATGAGCCGGTCCAGATGGGTGCGCAGCTGGCGGGCCTGGTTGCGCTGGCGGCGCAGCTCCGCCAGCGGTGCGCGCGCCGAGTCCTCAGCCGCTGCGCGCCAGCGGCGCAGGCTGCGCAGATGCATCAGCCGGTCCAAAATCCTGCCCATCGTGCTCTCTCTTGCCTGTTCGAGGTCTTGCTGGCCTGTCCGGCCCCGGCGCGGCTGGCCGCGGGGGCTGGCGGCAGTGTAACCGGGCCGCGCTATTGAAATAAACCGGCAATCCGCTGGCTGAGCCCGCGTTTTTTGCGGGGGGCGGCCGCTTTGGCCCCCGTATCAGGGCCTGCGGGTCGGAACCGGGGCCGCAGCGCTGCGGGTGCGGCTGCTGCCGGGGCCTGCGCGGCCTGCGCCTGTTCCAGGGCCGGCAAGGTGGAGGCCTCCAGCGTGCGGTGGGCCGCCTCGTTCAGCAGGGCGGCGCCATGGCTACCGAGGGCGCTGCTGCCATCGGGCGCGTAAAGCGCCAGCGCGATCAGGTGGCGGTCCAGCACAAAGGCGCCGCGCCAGTGCACCGGGCTGGCGCCCTTTGCCACGGCCTGAGGGAATTCCAGCCGCACCAGCGGCAGCAGCTGGTCCTCGCGGCTTTCCAGCAGCCGGGCGCCGGGGAACATGGCGGCGATGTCGCTGGCCCGCGGCGCCAGGGCGTTCTGCCTGGCGGGGCCGATGGAGGCGGTCAGCACCGCCGCCTTGCGGGCGCCGAACCAGCCGCGCCCTTCCAGGCGGCTGCAATGGGCGATCAGGGCAAAGCCGCCGCCGGCCTGCGGCAGGCTGCTGCGGCGGTCGAAACAGTAGCCTGCCGGCGCGGCCAGCATTACCTCGCCGTTGGCAAAGGGCATCACCTGGCCGTCCTTCCGGGCAACGGGGTCTGCGCTGCGGGCGGCAAAGGACAGCTCCTGCGGCGCAGGGCTGCAGGCGGTCAGCAGCGCACCGGTCAGCGCCGCGGCAACGGCCTTGGCCATTTGCCCAAAGATCGGCGCCTTTCCGCCGTCTGGCGGAAAAGGCGCGGGTTTTCCGCTGGTTGTTCTGCTCACTTCTGCCCCTGCCGGTCTTGTTTTTTCCCAAATTCATAGCGGGCGGGCGCGCAGACGGGCAAGAGCGAACCGGTCCCGGGCACCGGTGCCTTGCCTTGGCGTTGCAGCAATGCATAACGTTGGCGCACCTTGCCGCCACCCGGTCCGGAGGAACCATGCTGCACAGTCACAGCTACAGAGCGCATGAGGCCTTGGTGCGGTTTGCCCGGGTGCAGCCGCAGCTGTGGCGGCTGATGCTGGGGCTGGTGCTGGTGGCGGCGGTCAGTTTTGCGATGACGGCAGCGCTGCAGGTGACGGTGGCGGGGCTGTTCCCCGGCGCCTGGCTGCAAGGGCTGGCCGATGGCAGCAATCCGGGCGCGATGCTGGTGCTTTTGGGCAGCTTTGCCTTCCTGTCGCTGGGGGTGGCGATGGCGGCGCGGCTGTTCCATCAGCGCAGCTTTGCCACCGTGACCGGGCATCTGCGGCCGCTGGTGCGGCAGTTCGGCCGCGTCAGCCTGTACCTGCTGGGCCTCGGCCTGCTGCTGATGACCCTGCCGCCCTATGGCATGGGCCCGCCGATGACCCCGAACCTGCCGTTCTGGACCTGGCTGGGCATCCTGCCGCTGTCCGCCGCCGCGGTCCTGGTGCAGACCGGGTCTGAGGAAATCCTGTTCCGCGGCTATATCCAGCAGGCGCTGGCGGCGCGGTTCCGCAGCCCCGTGGTCTGGCTGGTGGTGCCCTCGGCGCTGTTTGCGCTGGGCCACTACCTGCCCGCCGACGCCGGGGAGAATGCGCTGCTGATCACCGCCTGGGCCGGGCTGTTCGGGCTGCTGATGGCGGACCTGACGGCGCGGGCCGGCACCCTGGGCCCGGCGATGGCGGTGCATTTCTTCAACAACGCCGCAGCACTCCTGCTGTTTGCCTCGCCGACCAGCCTGAACGGGCTGGCGTTGTACCTGATCCCCTTCGATATGGGCGACACCGGCAACCTGCGCCCGTGGATGGCCGTCGACTTTGCGCTGATGCTGGTCAGCTGGCTGACAGCACGGCTTGCCATACGCCGCTGATTGCAATTGCGGCAAATGCGCCTTATCTGGGGGGCAAACCGCGCCCCCGGAGAGGCAAGCAATATGAACTGGATCACCAACTACGTCCGGCCCAAGATCAACTCGATCTTTTCGCGCCGCGAAGTGCCCGAGAACCTGTGGCAGAAGTGCGATGAATGCGGCACCATGCTGTTTCACCGCGAGCTGAGCGACAATCAGAACGTCTGCACCAGCTGCGGCCACCACATGCATATCTCGCCGCGCGACCGTTTCACCGCGCTGTTTGACGGCGGCGTGTTCACCGAGGTCGCGGTGCCGGAGCCGCTGACCGATCCGCTGAAGTTCAAGGATCAGAAGAAATACCCGGAGCGGATCAAGGCCGCGCAGAAGAAGACCGGCGAGAAGGAAGCGATGCTGGTCGCCGCGGGCGAGATCGGCCGCACGCCGATCATCGCCGCCGCGCAGGACTTCTCCTACATGGGCGGCTCGATGGGCATGTATGTGGGCAACGCCATCATCGCCGCGGCGGAGGAAGCCGTGAAGCTGGGCCGCCCGCTGGTCTTGTTCTCTGCGGCCGGCGGCGCCCGGATGCAGGAAGGCATCCTGTCGCTGATGCAGATGCCGCGCACCACCGTTGCGGTGGAAATGCTGAAAGAGGCGGGCCTGCCCTATATCGTGGTGCTGACCCATCCAACCACCGGCGGGGTGACGGCGTCTTATGCGATGCTGGGCGATGTGCATATCGCCGAGCCGAACGCGCTCATCTGCTTTGCGGGCCCCCGGGTGATCGAGCAGACCATCCGCGAGAAGCTGCCCGACGGCTTCCAGCGGGCCGAGTACCTGCTGGACCACGGCATGCTGGACCGGGTGACCCCGCGCACCGAAATGCGCCAGGAGCTGATCACCATCATCCGGATGCTGATGGGCCTGCCGCCGCAGGTGGTGGGCGATCTGCCGGTGCCGGAGAAGGAAGAGGCGCCCAAGGCCGCAAATGCGCCGGCCGATGGCGCTCCCAGTGAAGAAGCTGCCGAGTAACCCGGCCTATAGTGAATCGCCTGGCCGCCTGGCCGGGCCGCGCCCGTCCTTTTCAGGGCGGGCGCTGTTTTTTGCCACCCAAGACTTTCCGATCTGACAGGACCAGGCTGATGACCCAGACCTCCGACGCGATCCTCGCCCGCATGATGGCGCTGCACCCCAAGATCATCGACCTGACGCTGGACCGGGTCTGGCGGCTGCTGGAAGCGCTGGACAACCCGCAGGACAAGCTGCCGCCGGTGATCCATCTGGCGGGCACCAACGGCAAAGGCTCGACCCAGGCGATGATCCGGGCGGGGCTGGAGGGGATGGGCAAGCGCGTTCATGCCTATACCTCGCCGCATCTGGCGCGCTTTCACGAGCGGATCCGGCTGGCGGGCGAGCTGATCTCGGAAGAGCATCTCACCGAGGTGCTGGACGAGTGCTATGCCAGGAACGGCGGCGAAAACATCACCTATTTCGAGATCACCACGGTGGCGGGGCTGCTGGCGTTTTCCCGCACGCCTGCGGATTACACGCTGCTGGAGGTCGGCCTGGGCGGGCGGCTGGATGCGACCAATGTGATCACCCCGGCGCTCAGCGTGATCACCCCGGTTTCGATTGACCATGAACAGTTCCTGGGCAACACGCTGGCGAAGATCGCAGGCGAAAAGGCGGGCATCATCAAGCGCGGCGTGCCGGTTGTGGTTGGCCCGCAGCCTGACGAGGCGATGGAGGTGATCGAGGCCACTGCTGCACGCCTCGGCGCGCCGCTGATCGCCTATGGCCAGCACTGGCATGTCTGGGAGGAGCGCGGGAGGCTGGTGTTTCAGGACGAAACCGGCCTCTTGGATTTGCCGCTGCCGGTTCTGCTGGGCGCGCATCAGATCCAGAACGCCGGTGCGGCGCTGGCGGCGCTGCGCCATCTGGGTGCCGATGAGGCGGCTTGCGAAGCGGCGATGCTGCACGCCGAATGGCCCGCGCGGATGCAGAAACTGAAGACCGGCCCGCTGGTTGAGGCCGCGCCGGAGGCGGAGCTGTGGCTGGACGGCGGCCACAACGCCGCGGCGGGCGTGGCGCTGGCGGATGTTCTGGCCAAGCTGCCGGAGCGCCCCACGCATCTGATCTGCGGCATGCTGAACACCAAGGATGTGCGCGGCTACATGGCCCCGCTGGCCCCGCATGTTGCAAGCCTGACGGCGATCTCGATCCCCGATGAGGTGAACACGCTGAGCGCCGGGGAGACCGAGGCCGCGGCCAGATCGGTGGGCATCGAGGCGGGCACTTCGGAAAGCCCGCTGGCGGCGCTGCAGGCGATCATCGCCAGGGACCCGCAGGCGCGGGTGCTGATCTGCGGCTCGCTGTATCTGGCCGGCCACATCCTGCGCGAAAACGGCTGATCCTAGGATTCGGGCGGTGCGTTGTGCGAAAGCAGCCGCGCCTCCAGCAGGCGCTGTGCCTGATCAATAATGCACAAGCGGGTGTTTGAGCGGTTGTTGTGGCGCACAAGTTTGACCGCGCCCGCGAGTGTGGCCAGAGATCCGGCGCCGCCCACCCAGAGGCCGACCAGAGCAGGCACACCGGTGACGGGCGCCGTCAGTCCGACGCCGATCACTATTGCCGTGACGCCGATGCCAGTGATTACATAGTCGGAGAGCGGCGGCGCCTTCTCGTTTTCCCGCGCCCGGGCCTGAGCCAGGAACTGCCGCCACCCTTCCACTTCCTCATAATCCCATTCGGCACGCGGGCGGTCAGTGCCGCTCCATTCCAGAATCTGCGAGGGATCCGCCGACAGCATGCCGACGCCATCGTCCAGGTCCTCGGGGCTGAAGGCATCGGGCTGCGGCAGACGCACGGAAACGCGGCCTAGCTGGCTTGGCGCAGGCTGCGGAGTTTGGATTTGACTTTTGCTGCGCCCTTGGCCGCACCCTCAGGAGAGCTGGCCTCCGGCGCCTGTTCTGCAATCAGCTTGGCAATGCGCCGGGAGGTTTCCTGAGCAACAAGGGCCTGGCGCCGTTTGCGGTATCTGGATGACACGGCGGCGATCAGGCTGACCGCCGCGGCCAGGATCAGGACGGCGGGCACCGCGACCAGAGGATCGGGTGCAGGTTTGTAGGCGGCAACAAAAACGAGGCTGGCAACGATGCCGGAAGCGGCACCGCCAAGGGTTGCCAGGACGTCCTGCCAGGTGGAGCTGTACATCTCGCGCCCGCAGGCGGCCTGTGCGTCGGTCCAGCGCGGGCTTGTTTGGGTGGTCATGATCAACCTCCGTTCAGGCCGCCAAGGATAAGCGCGACACGCGAAGATTGCAATCTCCCCGGCCGTGGCGGCCGGAAGTTACCCGCCGCTTCCCCAGTCCTTGTCCTGCATTTCCCTGAGGCGCGAGGCGGTGCGTTCGAATTCAAAGGTGCCTTCGCCCTCAACATAAAGCATCTCGGGCTGCGCCGCCGCCGAACAGATTAGCCGCACCTTGGCCTCATACAAAGCGTCGATCAGGGTGACGAACCGCTTGGCCTCGTTGAAGTTGTTGCGCGAGAGGCGGGGGATGTCCTCCATCACCAGCACTTTCACTTCCTCGGCGATGGCGAGGTAGTCGCCCGGCCCCAGCATCTTGCCGCACAAGTCATAGAACGTGGCCCGCGCCACGCCGTTGCGGAAGGCGGGCAGGGTGACTTCGCGGCCCTTCACCTCCAGCGTCAGCGGCTGCGCCGGGCCGCCCGAGAGATCCTCCCAGATCGCGCGGATCTGGGCGCGGGCCTCTGCGTCCACCGGCGAGAAATAGACCTGCGCGCCGGTCAGCCGGTCCTGGCGGTAATCGGTGGCGCTGGCCATCTCATGCACGTCCATCTGCGCCTTGATCAGGCCGATGAAGGGCAGGAACAGCTGCCGGTTCAGGCCGTTCTTATAAAGGTCGTCCGGCACCCGGTTGGAGGTGGTGATCACGGTGACCCCGCCGGCAAACAGCGCCTCGAACAGGCGGCCGACGATCATCGCGTCGGTGATGTCGGTGATCTGCATCTCGTCAAAGGCCAGCAGCCGCACCGACTCCGCCACGCCCTTGGCCACCGGCGCCAGCGCGTCCTCCACCCCGTTCTTGCGGGCTTCGTGCATCTGGGCGTGGATTTCCTGCATGAAGGCGTGGAAATGCACCCGGCGCGCGGGGATGCCGTCGAGGCTGTCGACAAACAGGTCCATCAGCATCGACTTGCCGCGGCCGACACCGCCCCAGAGGTAGAGCCCCTTGACCGGCTCATATTCCGCCTTGCGGAAAAAGCCGCGTTTCACCGGCGGCGCCCTGAGGCCTTCGGCAATGCGGTCGAAATGGGGAAGCACGGCTTCCTGCGCCGGGTCCGGCTTCAGGTCGCCTGCGTCAATCTTCTGCCGGTACAGCGTGGTCAGATGGGTCATGGGAGAAGGGATAGCGCGGGGCGCGGGGGATGGGAAGCGGGGCAATCAAGATTGAAACAGCGGCGGGTCCGGGGAGTTTGTGCGCCTCGCATCAAATATTCTTAATCATGTGCGCAAAATTCCTGATTTGACCGGCCGGCAAATTTCCCTGAGTGTTCCGCAGCTTGTCAGGAGAAAGCCGATGGACCGTTCCGCGCCGCTGTTTACCCCCGTTTTGATCGTGGGCTGCATCATCATCATGGTGAGCTTTGCGGTGCGCGCGTCGTTTGGCGTGTTCCAGATCCCGATTGCCGAGGAGTTCGGCTGGCTGCGGTCGGAGTTCTCATTGGCGATTGCCATTCAGAACCTGGCCTGGGGCATCGGGCAGCCCATTTTCGGCGCCATTGCCGAGAAGATCGGCGACCGCAAGGCGATTGTCATGGGGGCCATCGTCTATGCCGCAGGCCTTGTGCTGAGCGCCTGGTCCACGACGCCGTTTGAGATGCAGGCCTATGAGTGGCTGGTGGGGTTTGGCATTGCGGGCACCGGGTTTGGCGTCGTGCTGGCGGTTGTGGGGCGGGCAAGTTCCGATGAGAACCGCTCGATGTCGCTGGCGGTGGTCACCGCTGCCGGCTCGGCGGGGCAGATTTTCGGGGCGCCGGCGGCGGAGTGGATGCTGGGCTTCCTCAGCTGGCAGAGCGTGTTCCTGATTTTTGCCGGTGTGGTGCTGGCGCTTATCCTGACCTTGCCGCTGATGCGGGCGCCGGAAGCGGCCAGCAAGGCGGAGCTGGAAGAGAGCATGGGCGCGATCCTGATGAAGGCGTTCAAGGATCCGTCCTATACGCTGATCTTCCTGGGCTTTTTCAGCTGCGGCTATCAGCTGGGCTTTATCACCGCGCATTTCCCGGCCTTCGTGACCGAGATGTGCGGGCCGATCCTGCCGGGCGGGGCGCTGCATGCGATCGGGATCACCACCACCTCGGCGCTGGGGGCGGCGGCGATTTCGCTGATCGGGGCGGCCAATGTAGGGGGTACGCTGCTGGCGGGCTATCTGGGCAAGCGGTATTCCAAGAAATACCTGCTGGCGGCGATCTATACCGGGCGGACTATTGCGGCGGCAGCCTTCATCCTGTTCCCGGTCACGCCGCTGAGCGTCATCGTCTTCTCGGTCGCGATGGGGTCGTTGTGGCTGGCGACGGTGCCGCTGACCTCGGGCCTGGTCGCGCATATCTACGGGCTGCGCTACATGGGCACGCTGTACGGCATCGTGTTCTTCAGCCACCAGCTGGGCAGTTTTCTGGGCGTCTGGCTGGGCGGGCGGATGTATGACACCTATGGCGATTACACCATGGTCTGGTGGATCGGTGTGGCGGTCGGGGCGTTCAGCGCGATTGTGCATCTGCCGGTGAAGGAACGGCCGCTGCCGCCGGCGGCGCTGGCGGCATAACGCCAGCGGTCTGTTCCGGGGCTTCGGCGGGACCGGGGCCGGCCCGCTGCCATTGGGCTTGAACCAATGGCGCACCAATGGCAGCCCCCGGAGTATTTCCGGAAAGATGAAACTGGCGGGTTGGGTCAGCCGAGGCCGCGGCGGTGGTTTTGGGCGATGATCTCCAGCACCTCATCGGTGTGGGTATAGGGCAGGCCGTGGCCTGCGCCCGCGATTTCCTCCTGCCGGACCGAGCGGGCGCGTTCGGCCAGGCGGCCGGGGGAGGTCGGCGGGATCACCGCGTCCTCCTGGCCCCAGATGGCCAGGGCCGGCACACCCTTGCTGTGCAGGCTGCGCAGCTCTTCGGTGAAATCCTGGTTCAGGATGCCGCGCAGCGAGGCGAGCACCGCGGGAATGAAGCCGCGGTAGCGCAGCTCCTGCTGCTGCAAAGCGGTGATGCCGGGGATGGAGGAGGGCAGATTGCGCCCGGCCCGGGTGCCGCGGATGTGCAGGGCCGGGTAGAGGGCGTGCATCAGCCAGTCTCCGATCAGGGGAACATCGCGGATGATCCGGGTGAGCCGGTCCGGGCTGCGGCCGAAGCCGGCCGGGGCGAGCAGGATCAGCTCGCGCAGGCGGCCGGGATGGGCGGCGGCAAAGGCGGTGGCGATGGCGCCGCCCATGGAATAGCCGATCAGGGTAACGTCATTACCCGCCTCCTGATCCGCCAGCAGCTCCTCCAGCTGGGTGAGGAAGAAGGCGCGGTCCTGCGGGCCGCCGGGCCGGTCCGAGAAGCCGCGCCCGTAGAGGTCGTAGGTCAGCACCCGGTAGCCCATGGCGGCCAGACCCCAGGCGACGCCGTTCCAGACATAGGAAGGCGTGGTGAGCCCGTGAACGCAGACCGCAACGGGGCCGCGCAACGGCCCCTGCCAGCGGTAATGGGTGAGGCCGCCGGAAAGCCGGGCAAAGGCGCCGGGCGCGGTTTGCCGCGCCGCCGCGTTCATCGGCTTGCGCAGCCGTTCGCGCAGCGGCGGGGCAAGGATCAGGATCAGAAGGGCTGCCGCGGAAAGCAGCAGCCAGGTCATGGCTTGCTCTGCCACTTCTGCAGGATGTGGTGGCTGGTCATCAGGTCCAAGTGGGCGCCGCCGCCGTTCTTGAACAGGGTGATCCGGGACGGGTCATAGGCCGGGAAGCTGTCCAGGGCGTAGAAATCGGCCAGCACGTCGCTGCGCTGGATGGTGCCTGCGGCCAGCGGGATCTTGAATTCGCCGATGTGGTCGAGGGTGGTGTCGAAGCTGTCGCAGTAGATCTGCGCGCGTTTCAGCGCCGCGTCATCGGCCTCGCGCATGTCGGGGCGGTAGGCGCCGATCATGTTGAGGTGCTGGCCCGGGCGGAGCCAGCCGCCCTGGATCACCGGCTGGGACGACATGGTGCAGGTGACGATGATGTCGGCAGCCTTGACGGCGGGTTCCAGATCGGGCGCGTGGTTGGTGCCGGGATACTGGGCGCAAAGCTCCTGCGCCTTGGAGGCGGTGCGGTTCCAGACGCGGATCTGCGCCTGCGGGAAACCGGCCCCGAACGCCTCAATGAGAGACGCGCCGACGGTTCCGGCGCCGACGATCAGCACCTCCTGCGCGTCGGGGTTGGCCAGCCGCAAGGCGCCGAGCAGGCTGTCGCCGGCGGTCTTCCACTTGGTGACGAGGTGGAAGTCGACGAGGGCTTCAAGGGTGCCGTCGGTGTCGGAGTAGAGGCAGACGGAGCCGTTGACCATCGGCTTGCCCGCGTCCGGGTTGCGCGGGAAGATGTTGGCGGTTTTCACCGCCAGGCCCAGCCCGTCGATCCAGGCGGAGCGGCTGAGCAGCGTGTCGGGGTCGCGGTAGAGGAAGGTATCGCCGATCTCTGCCTTGGGCAGATTGTGGCTGGCGGCCAGCGCATCAGTGAAGCTGACCCAATCGAGCAGCGCCTCGCCCTCTTCAAAGGGGATGAACGGGATGGTCATGTGCCTGTTGTCCTTCTGCATGTGCCGTCTCAGGCGGCCTCTTGGTCTGTCAGCAGCCCGGCCTGCACCAGCCGGGCCGCGAAGGGCGCGGGGGCGGTGAACAGATGGGTCTGCCAGCCGCGCGCACGGGCGGCCTCGATGTTTTCGGGGCGGTCGTCGGTGAACAGCAGATGCTGCGGCGCCACCCCGGTTTCGCGTTCGAGAATGGCATAGATTTCCGGCTCTGGCTTGACGCATTTCAGATGCGCGGAGACAAATGTGCGGTCAAAGCCACGCAGGAAGGGGTAGGTTTCGCAGGCCAGCTCAAACGTCTCCGCCCCGAAGTTGCTGAGGGCAAAAACGGGCGTGCCGCGCGCCTGCAGCGCCTGCATCAGGCGGACGGTGCGGGGGATAGCGCGCGGCACCATCTGCAGCCAGCAATCGTGCCACCAGCGGATTTCCACGGCCCAGTCCGGGTGCTGGTCCGCCAGCGCATAGACGCTGCCGCGGAAGGGGTGGCCGCGGTCGACGTTCAGATTCATTTCGTGCAGGGGGACCTGTTCGAACAGCTGGCGGCGGCGGGCTTCGCCGATGCGGCTGTCGTAGAAGCGTTCCGGCTCCCACTCGATCAGCACGCGGCCGATGTCGAAGACGACGGCTTTGATGGGCATCGCGGTCATCCTTCTGCGCGCGGGCGGGGCCGCGGGGCGGGGCGGTTGCGGCGGGTCTCGCGCCAGACGGAGACCAGGCCGGAGGCGATGATCAGGGCGCTGCCGGCCCAGACCGCCGGATCCGGCCATTCGTTGAAGATCAAAACACCCCAGAGGACCGACATCGGCATCGCGATGTACTCAAAAGGCGCGGCCAGTGCGGCCTCGTTCATGCGGTAGGCCTGGCTGACCAGGTAGCCGCCGATGGAGCCGGCCAAGCCGACCCCGATCAGGTAGGGCCAGTCCTGGGGGGCAGGCCAGATCCAGGCGCGCAGGAGGAAGCCGAAGGCGGGGCTGCCGCCGGTGGCAAAGCGGCCGTCGCCAAAGATCAGCCCGGCCAGGGCGCTGAGGATCAGGAAGCCCATCATCGGGTAGAAGGCGAGCGTCGCGCCGGCCTCTGTCCCGCCTGCGCGGCGGGTCAGCACGTGCAGGGTGGCATAGCCGCAGGCGCCGAGGAGCGGCAGGATGGCGGCGGGCTGGAAGCTGCCGGGGCCGGGGCGCATGATGATCAGCACGCCCAGAAAACCGGCAAAGACCGCGCCCCAGCGCCAGGGGCCGGGGCGCTCGCCCAGGAACAGCGCTGACAGGGCGGTGACGATCAGCGGGGTGGCAAAGGCGATGGCCACAGCCTCGGCCAGCGGCAGGATGGCGATTCCGGTGAAGAAGAAGATGTTGGCAAAGAACACCACAAGGCAGCGCGCGAGGTGCAGCTTGGGCTGGTGGGTGCGCAACAGGTGGTAGCCGCCCTCAAGCGGCACGATGATGGCCAGCATCACTGCCACCGCGATGACGGAGCGGAACAGGACGACCTCGTACAGCGGGTAATCGCCGGACAGGAATTTGAAGATCATGTCGATGACGGAGAAGGCAATGCCTGCGCCTGCCGCGGCAAACAGGCCGGGGACGCTGACTTTGACCTCTGCGTTCATCTGTGCCGCCTCCTGCTCCCTGAGTTTGATCAGTGGCGGATTTGGTGTGGCCGGGCAATGGGAGGGGGCGTAAAAATGCAATTTTTCCGGGCAAAATTCCGGGCCGGAATTTTGGGCCGCAGAACGCTGAGTGGCAGCTGTGGGAAAAGGCTTAGTGATTTGCTGAGAAGCGGTTCAGGGGCAGGTCTGCCCCCGAACGCGCCTGCCCGAGTGTTCGACGGCCTGCGCCCGCCTCAAGGCCAAGCCGTGCTGCGCACGGTCCGCTGGCGCGGAGCCTTGACCCGGGATCAGGCCTGTTTGGCGGCGCGCAGCTCACGCTCCAGCGCATCCAGGAAGCGGGAGCGGTCGGCCTTGGTGAAGCCCTTGCCGCTGCCGCCTGCGCCCAGAGGGTTGGCGGCGCGCAGGTCGGCCATCAGGTCGCGCATTGCCAGCTGCTGGCCGATGTTGGCTTCGGTAAAGCGCTCGCCGTTGTGGCGCAGCACGCGGGCGCCGGCCTCGATGCATTTGGCGGCGAGCGGAATGTCACCCGTCACCACCACATCGCCCGGGCCGCAGCGGTCCGCGATCCACATGTCGGCCACATCGGCGCCCTCGGCCACGATCACATTTTCGACCAGCGGGTTCTGCGAGGGGCGCAACCCGCCGTTGGAGACCACGAACATGCGCAGCCCGTGGCGGGTGGCGACCCGTTCGGCCTCCTGCTTCACCGGGCAGGCGTCGGCGTCGATGTAGAGGGCGGTCACTCTGCCGCCTTTTTGTCAGCCGCGGGTTTGGCGTCTGCCTTAGCCTCTGCCTTGGAGGCCGGTTTGGCCTTGCGGGCGGGTTTCCTGACCTTGAATTCCTCCGGGATTGGCATCCGGTTGAAGGCGTCGAGACCGGCGATCTTGTAGGCCTCGGCCAGGGTCGGGTAGTTGAAGGTGTTCTGCACGAAGTAATCCACCGTGCCCTTGAGGTTCAGAACGGCCTGGGCGATGTGAATGAGCTCTGTCGCGCCTTCGCCGACGATCTGCACGCCCAGCACCCGGCGGGTTTTCAGCGAGAACAGCATTTTCAGCATGCCGTGCTCCAGCCCCATGATGTGGCCGCGCGAGGTTTCGCGGAAGCGGGCGACGCCGACCTCGTAAGGAATGCCGCGCTCCTTCAGCTCTTCCTCGGACATTCCGCAGGTGGACATTTCCGGCACCGAATAGATGCCGTAGGGGTACCAGGGGCTTTCCGGCAGGGTCGGGGTTTCCAGCGCGTGGCAGGCGGCGACGCGGCCCTGCTGCAGCGAGGTGGAGGCCAGCGACGGGTGGCCGATCACGTCGCCGGTGGCGTAGATATGCGGCACCGCGGTCTGGTAAGTCTTGCGGTCGACCGACAGGCGTCCGCGGTGGTCGGTCTTGAGGCCCACGGCATCGAGGTTGAGCGCCTCGGTGGCGCCCATGCGGCCGGCCGCGAACAGCAGCATTTCGGCGCGCACGTGGCGGCCGTTGGCCAGCGACACCTCGATATGCTCGCCCGCGTCCTCGATGCTTTCCACCGCAGACCCCAGCCGCAGGTCGACGCCGTTTTCGCGGATCTGGTGGGTGAAGTCCTGGATCAGGGTCTTGTCGATGAAGTCGAGGAAGGTCTCGCGCGGCTCGATCAGGGTGACGCGCACGTCCAGCGCGGAGAACATGGTGGCATATTCCACCCCGATGACGCCGGCGCCAATGACCACCAGCGAGCGCGGGATCCCGGCCATTTCCAGGAACTCGTCGCCGTCGACGACGGTCTTGCCGTTGAAGGGCACGTAGTCCGGGCGGTAGGTGCGGGTGCCGGTAGCGATCAGGAACTTCTCTGCCGTCAGCCGGGTGGATTCGCCGGCCTCGGTGGCCACCTCGACCTCGTTCGGGCCGATGAATTTCGCCAGCCCGTTCAGGGTGTCGACGTGGTTGCGGTTGAACTGGTGCTCCAGCACGTCAACCTCGTAATCGAGGGTCATGTGCAGGCGCGCCTTCAGATCCTCGGCGCCGATCTGGTCTTTGACGCGGTAGGAGCGGCCGTAAAACGAGCGCTCGCGCCAGCCGGAGAGGTTCAGCACGGTTTCGCGCAGGGTCTTCGACGGGATGGTGCCG
Organism: Leisingera sp. UBA4491; assembly: GCF_002388965.1. Lineage (NCBI taxonomy): Bacteria > Pseudomonadati > Pseudomonadota > Alphaproteobacteria > Rhodobacterales > Roseobacteraceae > Leisingera > Leisingera sp. UBA4491. The sequence goes on from NZ_DGNN01000029.1 coordinate 180,764, forward strand.
GTGTGCACCGACACGCCCCCCAGCCGGTCCTTGCGGTCGATCACCAGCACCCGGCGGTGCAGCTTGCCCGCCTGGATGGCGGCGGCGCGGCCCGAGGGGCCGGAACCGATGATGATCAGGTCATAATCAAATTCGTCACTCATGGCCGCGTTCCTTGTGTTCAGTTCTGGTACAGCGCGTCGGCGTGGAAGGAGATATGCTCCTCCATGAAGGTCGACACGAAGAAATAGCTGTGGTCATAGCCCGGCTGCATCCGCAGGATGGCTTGCTGGCGGCGCTCGGCCACCGCATGGGCCAGCGCTTCGGGCTTCAGCAGGTCGATGAACTGGTCGGAGGTGCCGGTGTCGATCAGGAGCGGGCCGTCAAAGCCCTTGTCCCGCATCAGCAGGGTGGCGTCGTGCTTGGCCCAGGCGGATTCATCGTCGCCCAGGTAGGCGTTCAGCTGCTTGCGGCCCCAGTCCGACTGGGTCGGGTGGGAGATCGGCGCGAAGGCAGAGACCGATTTGTAGCGGCCCGGCAGGTTCATCGCCAGGGTCAGCGCGCCGTGGCCGCCCATGGAATGGCCGGTGATCGCCTGGCGGTCCAGGTCGATTGCGAAAGTGTCGCCCAGCAGTGCCGGCAGTTCCTCCGCCACATAGTCCCACATTTGGAAATGCGGCGCCCAGGGCTGTTGCGTGGCGTTCACGTAGAAGCCTGCGCCCTGGCCCAGATCATAGGCCTCATCATCGGCCACGCCCTCGCCGCGGGGGGAGGTGTCGGGGAAGACGATGGCGATGCCCTGCTCGGCGCACCAGGCCTGGGCGCCTGCCTTGGTCATCGCGTTTTCATGGGTGCAGGTGAGGCCCGAGAGATACCACAGCACCGGCACCGGGCCGTCCTTGGCCTCCTCCGGCAGGAACAGGCCGAAGGTCATGTCGCCGCCGGTGGCGCTGCTGGCGTGTTTGTAGACGCCCTGGGTGCCGCCAAAGGCGCGGTTCTCGGAAACGGTTTCCATGGGTGAGGCTCCTCAAATCTGTTAGCCCTATCGCTATCCGCAGATTGCCGCAGCGTCCAGCGGGAGGGCGGCGGCAAGGCCGGTTTTTGCGGCAGAAGGCTTGCGAAACCGCAAACATCCGGGGCTTTGGGCGGCTGGCGGCGGCAGCCGCCGCGCCTGGGGTTCTGGACAGCGGCGGCGAAAACCGGGACAGTCTGCCGCCAGAACAACAGGGAGGCCAAGGGCCATGAGCGATTTTCTGAGGCTGACACCGGAGGCTGCGGAGGCGGAGGTGGAGCGCCCGTCGCCGGAGAAGGTGCTTGCGGGCGATCCGGTGTTCACCACCTGGAACGCGGAGGAGCTAGACGGGCTGTACTGCGGCATCTGGCAGTCGACGCCGGGCAAGTGGCGGATATCCTATGACGAATGGGAATACTGCCGGATCCTGGCGGGGCGGTCGGTGATCACCAGCGACGACGGCACCGAATACCCGCTGGCGGCAGGCGACAGCTTCATCCTGCGGCCCGGCTTCAGCGGCACCTGGGAGGTGATCGAGACCACCCGCAAGGACTATGTGATCCGGCTTTAGGAAACCCAGGCGATCACCGCCGGCACGGTGACGATCGACAGAATGGTGGAGATGAAGATGGCGGCGGAGGCCCGGTGCGGGGCCACGCCGTAGTGCTGCGCCAGCATATAGACATTGCCCGCCACCGGCAGCGATGCAGCAGCGATGGCAACGGCGGCTGAGAATGGTGCGGCGGGGATCAGCCACAGCACCGCGAGGGCGACGCAGGCCGGGTGCAGCACCAGCTTGGCAAAGCTGAGCCAGCCCGCGACCTGCACCCGCTCCGCCGATTTCGAGGCCAGCGACGCGCCGATGGCGAAGAGGGCTCCGGGCGTGGCGGCGCCGCCGAGGATGGTGAGGAAATCGTTTGCAGGCTCCGGGATCGGCAGCGCGGAGGCTGACCAGGCAAGGCCCGCAACGATGGACAGGATCATCGGATTTTTCAGCAGGCCCAGCCCCACCAGTTTCAGGGTCGCCAGACCAAGCCCCTGGCCGCGGCCCGCGTTGATCAGAATGACGATCAGCGAGGAGAACACCACCAGATCGACGCTGAGCACCACCATCATCGGCGCCGCGGAGGCCGGGCCGAACAGGATCGCCATCATCGGCAGCCCCAGAAACCCCACATTGCCGATCGCCGCGCATTGCGCCTCCACCGCGGCGGTGGGCACGTCCAGCCCGCGGATCACGGCGACGGCCGTCACCAGCAGGTAGACCGCCAGGGTGCCCGCCAGATAGCCGAGGATCAGCGTGGGGTCGAAGACCTCGGCAAAGGACAGGTTGGCGGCAAAGCCGAAGATCATCGCCGACAGCGGGAAGTAGAACACGAAGCGGGTGAGATAGGCGGTGGCGTCTTCGGTGAAGAAGCGGCTGCGCCCGGCCCAGTAGCCAAGGCCGATGATTGCGAAGAAGGGCAGGGTGCGGAAAAAGATCTCGGCCATGGGGGATTGGTAACAAGGGCTGACCAATTGGCAAAGGCTGTTTTTTAAGCTGGCTTTGAGCAGGCGAGGGGCGTGCTCCCGCCTGTTCATGGTCATTCGAAGAATGCCCTTCGCAGTTGGGCGTGGCCCCGTGCTGCGCACGGGGCAGGGTTTTTGCTGAGAGCGCCTGGTCAATTGTGTGACCGGGCTTTCCTGCGTCAAGGGTGAACCGCGCTAAGGCGCGGCGGCGGCGCCGCCCTTGACCCAAGAAAGCCCAGTGGGGGAATACGCCCCCGCAGCGCGTCAGCGCTGCCGGGCCCAACCGGGGAGGGGCAGCCTTTGGCTGCTCCGGAGCGGGCGGGAGGGCCTCGCTGCGTTTCTAGCCGCTGCCGATCAGCGCGCCTGCGCCCAGCACCAGGGCGCCGCCCAGCACCACCTGCATGGTGGCGCGCCAGAACGGGGTTTGCATGAATTTGTTCTGGATCCAGGCGATCGCCCACAGCTCCACAAACACGATCAGCAGGGCCAGCGTGGTGGCGGTCCAAAATTCCGGGATCAGATAGGGCAGGGCGTGGCCAAGGCCGCCCACGGTGGTCATGATGCCGGAAGCCAGCCCGCGTTTAATGGGAGAGCCGCGGCCCGAAAGCTCGCCATCATCCGAGGCGGCCTCGGTGAAGCCCATCGAGATGCCGGCCCCGACCGAGGCCGCCATGCCGACCAGAAAGGTGGTCCAGGTGTCCTGGGTGGCAAAGGCGGTGGCGAAGATCGGCGCCAGGGTGGAGACCGAGCCGTCCATCAGCCCGGCCAGCCCCGGCTGCACCCAGGTCAGCACGAATTGGCGGTGGGCGGCGCGGTCTTCATCTTCGCGGGTATCGGCGTCCAGATGCGCCTCCTCAAGCGCGCCGGCGCGGGCCTGATGGCCGGCCTCAGCCGCGGCCAAGTCGCCCAGGAGCTTGCGGGTGGCGGCGTCCTGGGTGCGGGCGGCGGCGTGTGTGTAGAAGCGTTCGGCGTCGCGTTCCATCGCGCGGGCCTCGTCGCGGATGCGGTCGAGGCTCAGGTTCTCCATCAGCCAGACCGGGCGGCGGGCGTAGTAGCCTGCCACATGCTCGCGCCGGATCAGCGGGATCGCCGGGCCGAACCGGTCCTCGTGCAGGGCAATGAGCCGGGCGCGGTGCTCGTCCTCCTCGGCGGCCATGCCGTCGAACATCGCCGCGGTTGCCGGGTAGTCCGCCCGCAGCCGCGCCGCATAGCTGCGATAGATGCGCGCATCGTCCTCCTCGGAGGCAATCGCCAGGGCCAGGACCTCCTGCCCGGTCAGGTCCGAAAAGTGCTTGCGCTGTGTGAAAAACCGCATAATCCGCCCTCTTTTAGAATTATTCTAAATATAGCGGATCGCTGTGCCGCCGCAAGATGGCGCGCCAGCCTTGTTGCAAAGAGGCGGTGCGGATTACATTAGAGACAGATCCTGCGAGCCGCAGCCCCTATCCCGAGGAGCCCTTATGAACCAGCAAGCCAGCGTCCTGCGCACCGGCCGGAAATTCGACCAGGTCCTGGAGGGCGCGCGCGAGGTGTTCCTGGCGGATGGATTTGAAGGCGCCAGCGTCGACAACATCGCCAGGGCGGCGGGGGTCTCCAAGGCGACGCTCTACAGCTATTTCCCCGACAAGCGGGTGCTGTTCATGGAGGTGGTGCGCTCTGCCTGCGTGCAGCAGGCGGACGCTTCGCTGGAGCTGGCGCCGGGCAGCCGCGGGCCGCGGGAGGTGCTGCGGGCGGCGGCGGAGCGGGTGCACGGGGTGCTGCTGGGCGGCTTCAGCCTGCAGCTGTTCCGCATCTTCGTGGCCGAGGCCGACCGGTTCCCGGAGCTGGGGCCGATGTTCTACGAAAGCGGTCCGATGACGCTGCACGGGGAGATCCAGGACTATATGGAGGCCGCTGCGGCGCGCGGCGAGCTGAAGATCGAGGATGCGGATCTGGCCGCCGCGCAATTCATCGAGCTTTGCAAGGCGGATGTTTTCCTGCGGTTCCTGTTCAAGATCGACACCGAGTTCACCGAGGCCGAGCGCGAGCGGGTGATCAGCGGCGCCATCGACACGTTCCTGGCGCGGTTCGGCGCCTGAGAGACCGGCCCCGCGGGGGCGGCGGTCCGGTCAGTGGGTTGTGAAGCTGTTGGGCGTGCTGCGATAGGTTTCGTGGCAGCTGAGGCAGCTTTGCATCAGGCCGGGCAGGGTGCGGCGCAGACCGCTGAGCGAGCCGGTGTTGAGGTCCTTGGCCGCGGCTTCGGCGGTGCCGGCGCGGGCCTTGAAATCCTTCCACGCGTGCCAGATCAGCGGCCGGGCGTTGGACCGCGGGTCCAGATGCGGCTTGCGGAAGTGCTTGCGGATGCTGCCGGTGGACCGGATCAGCTGCTTGCGGGCCGCGCGCGCCTGGCTGCGGTCAAAGGTGCTGCGCCCGGCAGCCATGCCGGTCAGCACGTCCATGGCGGCCTTTTGCGAAGTCATCAGCGCAATCCGCTTGGCCACATGCTTGCTGGTGCTGCTGCTGTCCCGGGCGGTCACCGGGGCGGTGCTGCCGATGGCCAGGGCGATGATCACCACGACCAGCGCCACGGCTTTGTGCAGGCGGAAAGATGTCACGATGCCTCCGCACGGATTGACCGAATCGAGAAATGAGAACAAAATAAGAACACGCCGTATGTGCCTCCCGTTATCTGGCGGCCTTCCGGCCCTGCTGCCCCTTGCCTGCCCTGTTGTCCTGACCGTTGCCCTGCGCCTGCTGCCATGCCCCACCGCCGCATTCTTTCGCTTTGGTTTCCGCGCCTTGGGGCGGAGCGTATTCTGCGGGCAGAGCGCGGCGGCATCGGCGGGCCGCTGGCCGTTGCCGAGGAAGTCTCCAACACGCAGGTTATTTCCGCGTTAAACGCCGCCGCTTTGGCGGAGGGGCTGCAGCCCGGCCAGCCGCTGCGCGATGCCCATGCGATGTGCGCAGGTCTGACGGTGCGGCCGCGCAACCCGGCGGCGGAGGCGGCGTTCCTGGCCGCGCTGAGGCGCTGGGCGGGCAAGTTCAGCCCCTGGGTGGCGGAGGCGGAACGCGACGGGCTGACCATCGACCTCACTGGCTGCGCGCATCTGTTCGGCAGCGAGGCGGCGCTGATGGAGGCGGCGGGGCGCGATTGCGCGGAAATGGGGCTGAGCGTGCAGATGGGGCTGGCCGATACCCTGGGCGCGGCCTGGGCGCTGGCGCGTTACGCAGGCGAGGAGGCGGCGCCGGACCGCAGCGGCGACGCCATCGACCAGGAGGCGCGCGCCACCCGCGCCCGGGCGCAGAAGCGCCAGAGCGTTAAGCGCCGCCACTGGACCCGGGGCGGCGCCGCGCCGCAGCTGCAGGCGGTGGTGCCGCAGCTGGGGCGGATTGCCGAACCCGGGCAGGCCTATGGCGCGCTGGCCCCGCTGCCGGTGGCGGCGTTGCGGCTGGATGGCGCCACGGTGGCACAGCTGAACCGGCTGGGGCTGCGGCGGATCGGCGACCTTCTGGGGCAGCCGCGGGCCAGTCTGGCGCGCCGGTTCGGGCGCGGGCTGGTCTTGCGGCTGGATCAGGCGATGGGCAGCGCGCCGGAGCCGGTCTCGCCCGCGCGCAGCCCGGATCATTTCGCGGTGCGGCTGACCCTGCCGGAGCCGATCGGGCTGATGGAGGATCTGCTGGCGGGGATCGACCGGATGCTGCCGCGGCTGTGCGCCCGGCTGGAGGCGCGCGGCAAGGGCGCCCGTGTCCTGCGGCTGGAGGCGCACCGCTGCGATCAGGCAATGGAAGCGGTGACCGTGGGCCTGGCCCGCGCCAGCCGCGCGCCGGACCGCATCCGGCCCTTGCTGGAGATGAAGCTGGAGCAGATTGATGCGGGCTATGGCATCGACATGCTGCGGCTGGAGGTGCTGCAGGCGGAAGCGATCCACGCCCGCACGCCTGCGGGCCATGCCGAAGCGGGCGCCGCAGCGCGGGCACGGCAGGAGGATGGCGCGGCGCTGGAGGATCTGATCGGCCGCCTGGGCGCGCGGCTGGGGCTGGAGGCGATCACCCGCTATCACCCGGCGGAGAGCCACATTCCGGAAAAGACCTTCACCGTGCAGGCCGCCGCCTGGTCGGAGCCTGCGGCCGGCGCATGGCCGCTGCCGCCGCGGCCGCGGCCGCTGCTGATCTGGCAGCCCGAGCTGGTCCATGCGCCGGAGCGGCCTGAGGTGCCGGAGCGCTTCCGCTGGCGCGGCCGCGACTGGCAGCTGGCAGAGGCGGAGGGGCCGGAGCGGATCGCGCCCGAGTGGTGGCTGGAGGATCCGGCCTGGCGCAGCGGCGTGCGCGATTACTGGGTGGTGGTGACGGACTGCGGCACGCGGCTGTGGCTGTTCTTCGCCCATGGCGGCGCGCTGTCGCCGGGCTGGTTCTGTCATGGCTCGTTTGCGTGAGGGGCTGCGCAACAGTTCGCTGCGCGGCGAAGGGTTTTGCTTGGGCCGGCAACAAGGACGCGCGTAGAGTGGCGCCATGATCACACCGCGCTTTGACATTCTGGGCCAGGCCATCAGCGACGCCAGCCGCACGCAGATGCTGTGCGAGCTGATGGAGGGCCGCGCCTATACCAACAAGGAGCTGGCGGCGGCTGCCGGGGTGACGCCGCAGACCGCTTCGGCCCATTTGCGGCTGCTGCAGAACGCTGGGCTGGTGGTGGCGGAGAAGCGCGGCCGCTGCGTCTACCACCGGCTGGCTGGCGCAGAGGTGGCCCATGCGCTGGAGCAGCTGGCGGCGATTGCGCCCGCGGACAGCCTGCACCGCGCCCAGCAGCGCAAAGCGGGCGGGCTGGCGCAGCTGCGCAGCTGTTACGACCATCTGGCCGGCCCGCTGGCGGTGGCGATGACCCGGGCCTTGCTGGACCGGGGGATGCTGGTGGAGGCGCACGGCGCCTTTCGCGCCGAACCCGCCGCGCAGTGGCTGAAACTGGGGGTGGTGCTGCCGGAGCGGCCGGGCCGCCAGCCCTTTGCCCGGCCCTGCCTGGACTGGACCGAGCGCAAGCTGCATGTCGCCGGGCCAATGGGGCGGCAGATCCTGGACCACGCGCTGGACAGCGGCTGGGTCAAGCGGCACCGGCACAAGCGCGGGCTGATGCTGACGGCGCCGGGGCGGGTGGCTTTGGAGCAGATTCTGGGCTTGCAGTGCGGCACACTGGCGGAGGCCTGAGCGGTGTGAAAACCGGCCAAGACAGGCCTGCCGCGCCTGTGCGCCTGCTGCATCACAGCAAAAATCGAATGTTAAAAACCTTGATTTGCGGGGGGAAAGACGCAACCTTTTAATTATGAGCTTTGATCAGGTGCAGCCTTTTCCCGGATCTCCCATACCTCAGCAAGTCGCGTTTGACCGCCGGGAACTGTCGGTCATCATGACGTTGTACGGACGGATGGTGGCGGCGGGGGAATGGCGCGATTACGGGATATCCTCCTTGCGTGATCTGGCAGTCTTCTCCGTCTTCCGGCGCACGGCAGAGCATCCGCTCTACCGGATCGAAAAGCGCCCCAAGCTGCGGCAGCGGCAGGGGCAGTATTCGGTGGTCGGCATGGACGGGCATATCCTGAAGCGCGGGGCGGATCTGAAGACCGTGCTGAGGGTGCTGGAGCGCAAGCTGATCCGCTCCGTGGAGTAGCCGCAAGTCTTGCGGCGGAGCGGGGACCGGAAAATTCAAATTTTCCGGCCAAAAATCTTTGAAAGATTTTTGCCGCCTGCGGCGGCGGGCGGGTGTCACCCCAGCCTTTTATGCGCAGTGACCGGGCCGTCGCCCTGGGCTTCAATCCGCGCGATGGCCGCCGCGATCGGTTCAATGGCCACAGCCATGTCATGGGCATTGGCGTGGATCAGCGTCTCAGCATCGCGCACCAGGGCCACATGGCCTTTCCAGAACAGCAGGTCGCCGCGCTGGTAGTCTGCGGCGGGTGCCGGGCTGCCCAGTTCGGCCTCCTGCATGTCGCTGTCGCCGGGGCAGGGGGTGCCGCAGGCCAGCAGCGCCGCCTGCACCAGGCCGGAGCAGTCGATGCCAAAGCGGCTGTTGCCGCCCCAGAGGTAGGGCGTGCCGAGGAACAGTTCCGCCACTGCCGCCGGATCGCCCGGATGGACGCCCAGCGGCGCGAGGTGGCACGCCGGGATGAAGCCCAGGTTGGTTTGCAGGAACCGGCCTGTGCCGCCCAGCACCTGCACCCGGCTGCCGTGGCTGAGGGCATGGGTTTCGGGGGATTTGAAGTCATCCGCGCTGTAGGCATGGGTGGCGGGGGCGCTGACCCAATGGGTCGCCTCGAACGGGGCCGTCAGGCTGGCGCTGGGCACATAGCCCGCATAGCCATCCTTGGCCGCTTGCAGGAAGGACCAGCCGCCGCGGTCCTCATACACCGTGACCGGCTCGCCATAGACCAGTTGGCGGTCGCGGGCGCCGTCCGGCGCGCGCGCAAGGTCCGCCACCGGCACCCCGATGCGGGCGGCGGTGCCTGTTACTTTCTCAAGATCTTCCGGCGCGTTCTCCAGATGCGCGGCAGCCACGCGGGCGTTCATCGGCAAGCGGCGGCGGTCCGTCATCGGATCACAGCGCCAGCATGCCGGGCAGCGCGGCAAAGAGGGCGCGGGCCCCCTGCAGGGCGCCGCCCTTGGGCCGGCCCGGCGCGGCGGCGGGGGTCCAGCCGTAGATGTCGAAATGCATGTAGCGCGTGTCACCGGCAAAGCGGCGCAGGAACAGGGCGGCGGTGATCGACCCGGCAAAGCCGCCGGAAGGCGCGTTGTCGAGGTCGGCGATGTCCGGTTCGATCATGGCCTCGTAAGGCTCGTGAAAGGGCAGCCGCCAGACCGGGTCGGCGGTGCGGGCGGCGCTGGCCGCAAGCGCCGCGGCGTCGGGGTCGCGGTCGGTGTAGAATGGCGACAGGTCCGGGCCGACCGCAACCCGGGCAGCGCCGGTGAGGGTGGCCATGGAGATCAGCAGGTCCGGCGCGTCCTCTGCCGCCAGGGCCAGCGTATCGGCCAGCACCAGCCGGCCCTCGGCGTCGGTGTTGTTGACCTCCACCGTCAGCCCCTTGCGCGAAGTCAGCACGTCGCCGGGGCGGAAGGCGGGGCCGGAGACGGAATTCTCCACCGCCGGAATCAGCACCCTGAGCTGCAACTCCAGCCCGGCGGCCATGATCATGCGGGCAAGGCCCAGGACGTTGGCGGCACCGCCCATGTCCTTTTTCATCAGCGCCATGCTGCTGCCGGGTTTCAGGTTCAAGCCGCCGGTGTCGAAGCAGACGCCCTTGCCCACCAGGGTGAGCCTGGGGCCGGAGCTGCCCCAGCGCATCTCGATCAGCCGCGGGGCGCGGTCCGAGGCGCGGCCAACGGTGTGGATCAGCGGGAAATTCTGCGCCAGCAGGTCCTCGCCGAGAATCGCCGACACCTCTGCGCCGAACTCTTCGGCCAGGGCTTCCGCCGCGGCCTGAAGCTCTGCCGGGCCCATGTCGGAGGCGGGCGTGTTGATCAGGTCGCGGGTCAGGCATTCGGCGGCGGCCAGCGATTCGACGGCGGCGGCATCCACCCCATCGGGGGCCGCCAGCACGGCGCCGGTGTCCTTGCCGTCCTTGTAGCGGCCGAAGCGGTAGCCGGTCAGCAGCCAGCCCAGGGCCTCAGCCGCGGCGTCCGCCTGCGGCAGGCCGGAGGCGATCCGGTATTGGCCCGCGGGCAGTTTCTGCGCTGCTTCGGCCAGCACGAAACGGCGGCGCGCGCGCTGGGCGGCGCTGCCGTATCCGGCCAAGGCCATTTCAACCGCGCCATCGGCGCCCGGCACTGCCAGCGCCTGGCCGCAGGCGCCGGTAAACCCATGCGCCGTTGCCCAGGCCTGAACGCGCTGCGGCTGGCCCGAGAGCCAGCTGTCGAAAGTGTCGCTTGCGATCACATGCACAGGGCAGGCGTCCGCGCCGGGTGCGGCAAAGACTGGCGGCATCGAAATACTCCGGTTGCAATCGGTTCTGATGCGCCAGAGTAGCCGCCGCAGCGCGGCCTGCAAGCCCTGCGGGTTGCGTTGAGATCAGATCGTCATGTCCTGCTGGTCCCAGACCGCGGTCAGCGAGCGTTCCCCCACCCGCATCAGCCGGAACAGAATCGCGGCAACCGCCGGCGCATCCTCGGCGTCGATGGCCGCGGTCACATCGCTGGCAATCGACGCGAGCGCCGTCATGCCGATCTGATCGGCAATCGCGATCAGCGACCGGGCGCTCTTGCGCAGGCTCGCCATTTCATTCTGCCGCCACAGACGCTCGCAATGCGTCAGGCGGACAGCCATTTCTTCGACCGCACGGCACACGACGTCCTCGGCGCCGGTTTCGCCAAGCTGCTCATACAGCGCGGTGAGTTTGTCAGGATCGAGGCGCACTGTTTCGGAGTGCATTACTGTTAGTATATTGGCCACCACTTTCACCCAAATTCTTTATGCCCCCACGGCACGTCTGCCAATGTGCGCCCCACAGGTTTTCAAAAGGTTTCCGGCGGGGTGTTCAAATCTCTCGAATTTGCGGACAATGCAGGGTATCAAGCCCGGCAACACGAATGTTGACAGGACATGACAATGGAATTTGCCAAACCCCTGCCCAGTTATCTGGTGACCCGCTACCATGGGTGGAAGGCCACATCCTATGAGGAGAATCAGGGCTGGTACCGCCGCCTGGCAACCGAGGGCCAGCGGCCGCGGGCGATGGTGATCTCCTGCTGCGACAGCCGGGTGCATGTGACCTCGATCTTCGGGGCCGACCAGGGCGAGTTTTTCATTCACCGCAATATCGCCAACCTGGTGCCGCCCTATGCGCCCGACGGCGACCATCACGGCACCTCGGCGGCGGTGGAATACGCGGTGACCGCGCTGAAGGTGGCGCATCTGATCGTGCTGGGCCATTCGCAGTGCGGCGGTGTGCAGGGCTGCATCGACATGTGCAAGGGCCAGGCGCCGGAGCTGGAACAGAAGACCAGTTTTGTGGGCCGCTGGATGGAGATCCTGAAGCCCAAGTTCGAAGGGGTGGCGGATATCGAGGACCCGGTGGATCAGGCGCGCCAGTTCGAGCGCCAAGCCGTTGTCGCGTCGATGGAAAACCTGATGACCTTCCCGTTCATCGAATCGGCGGTCAAGGCCGGGGAGCTGAGCCTGCACGGGCTGTGGACCGATATCGGCGAGGGCGGGCTGGAATGTTATGACCCCAAGGCCGGGGCCTTCCTGCCGGTCTGAGCTTAAGCCTGGCCTTTGCCGGAACCGAATGCGGCCGCCAGATTGGCGGCTGCTTGCGTATAGCCGCCCGCCGCCCCGTCGACAAAATGCACGTGGCTGTCCTCAACCGGGGAAGGCACGATGCAAGTGACAAGAGCGGCGTCCTGTTCATGCAGGCCGAACTGCACCAGCCCGGCCTCTGCCGCCCGCTCCAGATGGCGGCGGATCCGGTCGCGGATGTCCGCGGTGCAGTCCAGCGTCATCTTCAGCCCGTCATCGAATTTGCGGAAGTCCGAATGGGCCTTGAGCACGGACAGGTAATGCACCGGGTCAAACCCGCCGGCGCGCCGTTTGGCGAGGAAGATCAGCCCGGCGAGGGCGCTGTGCGCCAAAAGATAAAGCTTCCGTAAAATCAGAGGGGTTTTGCCGCGCGACGACTGCGCTTCCAGCGCCAGCCCGGCAGGCGGAAAGCCCAGTTTCGGCCCGGTGGCGGGGACCGGGTGGCCGTTGTCTTTCAGTTCGCTTGCCAGAGCCAGCAGGCGGGAGGAGAATCGGGCAAACGCCCGCGGGTCCGCGCCCGGAGCAGGCTGCACGACCACCGACAGGATAATGCCGTTGCGGGCGGGCGTGTTGCTCCAGCGGCAGGAGAGGCCGGAGAGATCGGGCGGTGCGGCCTGCGGGTCCGGCGGCACCTCGAAGGCGCCCGCTTTCATCTGCGACTCGGCCCAGGCCAGGCCGCCGCCGCTGAACATCGCGAAATCGGCGTGATCCGACACCGCATAGCGGGCGATGGTGACGTCCAGCCCCTCTGCCCGGATCCAGCGCAGCGGCACCATGGCGGCGCGCAGGGGGACGCCGAATTCCGCCCCGGTCCAGCTGCGCAAGGAGGCCAGAACGCGCTGTGCGGTCTCCCGGTGGCGCGGCGGCACCGCAAAGGCGGCGCCGTCGCCGCCGAAGATATAGGGGAACGCCTCGCCCTGCAGCGCATTGCGCATCGCGGCAATCACCGCGGCGCCGATCATGTTGACGGTCTTGTAGCGGCCCGCCGCAATCAGCGCGGTGGAGTTGACGATATCGGTGCAGCACAGGTGCCAGTCCGGCGGCAGCGGCACAAATGCCTCCGGGGCGGACAAGCTGTCAAAGCTGCGGACCCTGGGGAGGCTGGTATAGAAACTGTCCGTCGTCATGCGGTTCCGCTCCGGTCCTTGGCCCCAGTGGCCTGCCACAGTGATCTGCACCAATGGCGTGCCCCACTGGTCTGGCCCACTGGTCTGGCCGTGTGACCTGCGGTTTCTACCTAAACAAATTGTGCGCCGGGGCCAAACATGCAAGCTGTGCGGCAGACACAAAAAAGCGGGGAGGGAAAATGCAGGCGGGATTGGTCTTGTTGTGCCTGGCCTATGTGCTGAGCCAGTTTTTCCGCGCCTTTCTGGCGGTGCTGTCGGGGGTGCTGGGGCAGGACATCGGCGCGGCGCCGGATGATCTGGCGTTTGCCTCGGGCATGTGGTTCCTGTCCTTTGCGGCGATGCAGCTGCCGGTGGGCTGGGCGCTGGACCATGCGGGCCCGCGCCGGACGGCGGCGGTGCTGCTGCTTCTGGGCGGCGGCGGCGGCGCGGCGCTGTTTGCCGCGGCCACCACGCCCCTGCACGTGAGCATCGCGATGTTCCTGATCGGCATTGGCTGCTCGCCGGTGCTGATGGCGTCCTATTACATCTTTGCCCGCCAGTACCCGCCCGCCCGATTTGCCACTTTGGCGGCGCTGATGCTGGGGGTGGGGTCGGCAGGCAATCTGGTGGCCTCTTACCCGACCGCGCTGGCGGTGGACCTGTTCGGCTGGCGCGGCACCCTGGCGGGGCTGGCGGCGGTCTCGGTTGCGGTGGCGGCGGGGATATTCGTGACCGTGAGCGACCCGGACAAGCCCGATGGCGAACTGAAGGGATCGGTCTTTGACCTGCTGAAGATGCCGGCGATGTGGGCGGTCTTTCCGCTGATGCTGGTGGCCTATGCGCCCTCGGGCGCGCTGCGGGGGCTGTGGATCGGACCCTATCTGAGCGATCTTTACGGGCTCAGCACCCAGGCCGTGGGGCTGGCGACGCTGGTGATGGGCGCGGCGATGATTGCGGGCACCTTTGCCTATGGGCCGCTGGACCGGATGCTGGGCACCCGCAAATGGGTGATCCTGGGCGGCAACCTGCTGGCCTGCCTTGCCCTGGGGGGGCTGATTATGGCCACCGGCGCGCCGGTCTGGGTGCCGGTTGCGATGATGGCGGCGGTGGGGTTTTTCGGAGCCTCCTTCCCGGTGATCATGGCGCATGGCCGGGCCTTTGTGCCGCCGCATCTGGCGGGGCGCGGGGTGACCCTGCTGAACCTGTTCGGCATTGGCGGGGTGGGAATCATGCAGTTTGCGACCGGGCGCATTCACGCGGAAATGGCGGGAGCCGATCCGGCTTTGCCCTACACCGGCATTTTCGGCTTCTTTCTGGTGTGCCTGGCGGCGGGGTGCGCGGTTTATCTGCTCAGCCGCGACAGCATGGACTGATCCGCCCCCTTTAAACTTTTGCCCGGAGGCATTATCACTCCCGCGCCGGCCATGGGGCCGGGCAATACTGGAGAAACAGAAAAATGGGTTACCGCATCGCCGTTGTCGGCGCCACGGGCAACGTGGGCCGCGAAATGCTGAACATCCTGGCCGAGCGCCAGTTCCCCGTGGACGAGGTCGCTGCGCTGGCAAGCCGCAAGTCTCTCGGCACTGAAGTCAGCTTTGGCGATAAGACACTCACTACCAAGGATCTGGACACCTTCGATTTTGCCGGCTGGGACATGGCGCTGTTTGCCATCGGCTCTGACGCGACCAAGAAATACGCGCCCAAGGCGGCAGCGGCCGGCTGTGTGGTGATCGACAACTCGTCGCTGTACCGCTACGACCCGGAAATCCCGCTGATCGTGCCGGAAGTGAACCCGCAGGCGGTCCACGGCTACAAGAACAAGAACATCATCGCAAACCCCAACTGCTCCACCGCGCAGATGGTTGTCGCGCTGAAGCCGCTGCATGACCGCGCCCGGATCAAGCGCGTTGTGGTGTCGACCTACCAGTCGGTGTCCGGCTCCGGCAAGGACGCGATTGACGAGCTGTGGGACCAGACCAAGTCCGTCTATAACCCGACCCAGGACGTGCCGCCGAAAGTCTATCCCAAGCAGATCGCCTTCAACGTCATTCCGCATATCGACGTCTTCCTCGACGACGGCTCGACCAAGGAAGAGTGGAAGATGGTGGCCGAGACCAAGAAGATCGTCGACCCGTCGATCAAGGTCACCGCAACCTGCGTGCGGGTGCCGGTGTTTGTCGGCCACTCCGAATCCATCAACATCGAGTTCGAGGACTTCCTGGACGAGGACGAGGCCCGCGACATCCTGCGCGAGGCGCCCGGCATCATGGTGATCGACAAGCGCGAAGCCGGCGGCTACGTGACCCCGGTGGAATGCGTTGGCGATTTCGCCACCTTCATCAGCCGCATCCGTCAGGATTCGACCATCGACAACGGCATCAACCTGTGGTGCGTCAGCGACAACCTGCGCAAGGGCGCGGCGCTGAACGCGGTGCAGATTGCCGAGCTGCTGGGCCGCGAGGTCCTGAAGAAAGGCTGAGCCTTATATCCTTTTGGTGAGGGGGCCGCTTCGGAAGAGACGGCCCCTTTTCTTTTGCACGGCTGCCGGGGCGCGCACGGGTCCGGTAATTTCAAATGGAGAGTTAATCAGCCGCCGCAGACAGAGGAAAACGCCATGATCGCACTGCAGGACTTCAGCACCGCCACCCCCGCAACGCAGATGCTTCCGTCCTTTGCCCCAATGCATTTGCCGCAGCGGTCTGCGGCCGCTGCGCGCCCTGAGCCCGAACGCAGGCCCGGGCTGAGCTGCGTGACGGCGGCGGAACTGAAGCAGCATGTCGCCAGCGCGTTCAGCGCTGCCGGAGACTGGTTCACACTGTGCCGCGCGCTGCGCCGCAAGGGGTTGTGCCTGCGGATGCGCGGCGAGGATCTGTGGCTGTTCGATGCGGCCAGCCTCACCGCGATTTCCTCCTGCGAGGATCTGGGGATCGACCCGATGGAGCTGGAGTTGCGCTTTGGCCCGTCGCAGCCGCAGCGGCCCTCTGCCCAGGCGGCCTGAGCGTGCTGGCCACGCCGGGGACGGAAGGATAGGTTTGGCACCAGGCGGGCGTTTTTGCCCGCCTTCATTTCCTGAGTGAGAGATGCCAATGCGATTTTCCTTGATGGCTTTTGCCTTGTCCTGCTGCGCCTTGGCTGCCGCACCGGCGGCGGCGGACGAAATTCCGGTCAGCAGCCGGGTGTCTGAAGTGACGCTTTACCCGGGCCTGGCCGAAGTGACCCGCAGCGCAGCGCTGACGCTGAAGCAAGGGCGGCACCGGCTGATCCTGCAGAACGTGCCGCACTCTGCGCGGCTGAGCACCCTGCAAGTTGAGATTGCCGGGGCGCGCCGCATTGCCACGCAGCTGCGCCAGGATTACGCGCCGCCGCGCGATGCCAATGACCCGGAGATCGAGGCCGCCGAGGCGCGTGTCCGCGCGGCGGAGGCCCGCATCGCTGCGGTCCGCGATGAGGCGGAGCGGGCGCGGGCCGGCGTCCGGGCGGCGGAAGCCTCGATCGGTTTCCTGCAGCAGCTGGGCGGCAACGAGGGGCTGGCGCAGGCCGATGCCGCGGCGCTGAGCGCGATTGCCCGGATGATTTCGGAGGAGGCCGCGGGCGCCAGCCAGGCGGCGGTGGCCGCCGAGGCTGAGGCGCGGCGGATCGGGTTGCAGCTGGAGGATCTGGAGGAAGACCTGGCAGAGGCCCGCGCGGCGCTGGCGGCGATTTCGCTGGAAGACCGGGACCGGCTGTTCATTGCGGTGGATATCGAGGCAGAGCAGGCGGGAGACGGCGCGGTGACGGTCCGCTATCTCACGGAAGGGGCCGGAAACATCGGCTGGCAGCCGTCTTATGAAATGCACCTCAGCACAATGGGTGAGGCCGCGGGTGAGGCTGAACTCACCCTGAAGCGGGCGGTGCTGCTGGTTCAGGACACCGGCGAGAACTGGCAGGATGTGGCGCTGACGCTGTCGACGGCAGCCCCTTCGGGGCAGGGCAGCCCCTCCGCGCTGCATCCCTGGCTGCGCCGGGTTGAAGCGCCGGAGCTGCCGCGCCCGCAGAAGCGGCTGCAATCGTTCGACTCTGAACTTGGCGCGCTGGCGGCGCCGGCGGCAGAGGCGGCCGCGGTTGCGGAGGAGGCGCTTGAGTGGAGCGCGGATCGCAGCGGTGCCGCCGTCACTTACCGGTTTGGCGCGCCTGTCACCGTGGCCTCCGGCGCCGATCTGCTGCGGCTGGAGATGGACAGCCTGACTGCCGCGGCTGAGCTGAGGGCGGTGGCAGTGCCGTTGCGGGACGAGACCGCCTACAGGGTGGTTAAATTCACCAACAGCTTTGGCGAGCAGCTGCTGGGCGCGGCTGAGGTGCCGCGCTTTGCCGATGGCAAGCTGATTGCGGTGGAACGGTTTGCGGGGCTGGCGCCGGGTGCGGAGATGGAGGCCGGGTTCGGCCCGGTCGAAGGCCTGCAGTTGCGCCGCGATGTGCTGGATCAGAGCGAAGGCGGCCAGGGCCTGATCTCGCGCAGCAGCCAGCAGGTGCAGGCGGTGGAGATCGAGGTGGAGAACCTGACCGGGCAGGACTGGGCGGTGCGGGTGCTGGACCGGGTGCCCTATTCGCAGCAGGACGATCTGGAGATCGGCTGGAGCGCCAAACCGAGGCCTGCGGAGGAGGATGTGGAGAAGCAGCGCGGCATTCTGGCCTGGGATCTGGAACTGGCGGCGGGTGAAAGCCGCACGATCCGGCTGGACACCACGCTGAACTGGCCCGAAGGCATGGTGCTGCGCTGATCGTGGCCTGATCCGGGCCTGATCCGGGCGCGGCGCCTAGCGGCAGGGGAACGCTCCCGCCCGTCGTCAGGTATTGGAAATACCTTCCTCCCGTTGGGCGTGGCACCGCGCAAGGCGCGGTGCCACGCCCAAGGCCGCTGCCGCTGCGCTGGCGAAGCCAGGGCTGCGGGCGGGCGCGGGAGGGCTGCCTGTTGCGGCTGGCGCTTCGGCTTTAGTCTGCCTTCCACTTGGCGGCGAGATCGCGGGCGTTTCTGGCCAGCACCATCACGTCGATTCCGACCGCAAGAAACTGTGCGCCCATGTCTGCGTAGGCTTGGGTGGCCTCATCCGTGGTGCCGAGGATGCCGGGGGCGATGCCTGCCGCCTTGATGCGGGCGATGGCATCGGCGATCACTTCGCGCACCTCCGGGTGGGCGGAGTTGCCCTGATGGCCCATGTCGGTGGACAGATCCGCCGGGCCGATGAACACGCCGTCGATGCCCTCGACCTGAAGGATCTCGTCCAGCGCGGCCATTCCGGCGCGGTTTTCCACCTGCACCAGCAGGCAGACCTCCTGATCGGCGGTCTGGATGTATTCGCTGACAGTGCCAAACAGGGTGGCGCGGGCGGCGGTGGCGCCGACGCCCCGCACGCCCTTGGGCGGGTAGTGGCAGGCGCGGACCAGCTCGCGGGCCTGGTCTGCGCTTTCGACGATCGGCACCAGAACCGTCTGGGCGCCGGCATCCAGCACCTGCTTGATCATCCAGGTCTCCCCTACCGGCACCCGCACCACCGGATGGCTGGGCGAGGCCGCCAGCGCCATCAGCTGGTCGCGGATCGAGCGGATATCGTTGGGCGCGTGCTCGCCGTCGATCACCAGCCAGTCGAAGCCGCAGGTGCCCATGATCTCGGCGATCTGGCCGTCGGCAAAGCTCATCCAGCAGCCGATCTGGCGTTTGCCCTGTGATAGAGCCTGTTTGAAGGTGTTCTTGGGCGCGGGCATGGGCTGGGCCTCCTGTCAGGCGAAATTGATGGATACGGAACCGAAGGGGCCGAAATCTGCGGCGATTTCCGTGCCCGGCGGGCATTCGATGGGGCGGATGAAAGAGCCTGAGAGCACGATATCCCCGGCCTCGATCTGTTGTCCATATTCCGCCATCCGCCGCGCCAGCCACAGGACCGAGGTGACAGGATCGTTCAGAACACCCGCGCCGAGGCCGGTTTCCTCTACTGTGCCGTTGCGGGCGGCGATGGCACCCACCCAGCGCAGGTCGTGAGCGTCCACGGCGTGGCGCTCCGCGCCCAGCACGACGCCTGCATTGGCGGCGTTGTCGCTGATGGTGTCGGTGATGATGCGGGCCTGGCCAGTTGCCGGGTCCGCCCGCAGGATGCGGGTGTCGAGGATTTCCAGAGAGGGGGCTACATAATCCGTGGCGGCCAGCACGTCCGCGCGGGTACAGGCTGCGCCTGCGAGGGGAGATTTCATGACAAAGGCGATCTCCGCCTCCACCCGCGGCTGGATGAAGCGGCCTGCGGGGACGGTGCCGCCGTTTTCGAACGCCATGTCATCCAAGAGCACGCCGCTGTCGGGGGTGGTGATGTTCAGCGCCTGCTGCATGGCGCGGCTGGTGAGGCCGATTTTCCAGCCGATTTTCCTGCGCCCGGAAGCCAGTTTTCGCCGTATCAGAGCCTGTTGCACCGCATAGGCATCGTCCAGCGTCATGCCGGGATAGGCCAGTGAGAGCAGACCGCATTGCTGGCCGGTTTGCTCGGCTTTCAGCAGGACTTCGGCGGCGTCCTCGTGCTGCTCGGGGGTCATGCCTGCCCCCCGTTGAACTCATCCTCGACGGTGTTGCGCAGGATGCCGATGCCCTCCACCTCAACCTCGACCACATCGCCGGGGACCAGGTATTTCGGCGGATCAAACCGCGCGCCTGCCCCGGTGGGGGTGCCGGTGATGATCACGTCACCCGGCTGCAGGGTGGTGAAGGTGGAGATATAGGCGATCTCCTCGCGGATCGGGAACATCATCCGGCTCAGGGTGTCGTCTTGGCGGACCTCTCCGTTCACGCGGGTGAGGATGCGCGCCTCATCCAGCTGGGCAGCATCCGTGAAGGGCACCAGCCAGGGGCCGATCGAGCCGGAGTTGTCCCAATTCTTGCCTTGCGTGACGTTGAACTTGGCGTGGCGGACCCAGTCGCGGATGGTGCCCTCGTTCGCCAGCGTCAGCGCCGCGATGTGATCGTAGGCGTCTTCCGGTTTGATCCGGCGCCCTGCTTTGCCGATCACCACGGCGACCTCGCCCTCGTAATCCAGCGTGTGGTTTTCCGGCGGGCGGATCAGTGGGCGCTCCGCCGCGGTGAAGGAGCGCGGGAAGCGGGGGAACAGGGACATATGCTTGGGCTGGGCGGAGCCGTCCTTGTATTCCGCGTTGCGGTCAGGGAAGTTGACGCCGACGCAGAGGATCTTTTCCGGGTTGGGGATGGGGATCTCATAGACAAAATCCGTGTGTGTGACGGGCTTGCCCTCAGCGGCTTCGGCTAGTTCGGGCAGGCCTTGGGCGGCGATCACCTCGCGCAGGGTGGGCCAGTCCGGGAAATGCGGCGATAGGGCGATCATGCCTGCGTCTGTCACAGCGCCATAGAAGGTCTCGCCATCGGCGGAGTAGGTGGCAAAGCGCATCAGGTCAGGTTCCTTGCGATTTCGGTGATGACGTCGAAAGCCATCATCACGTCCGCTTCGGTGGTTTCAAACTGGCCCGCCTGGAAGCGGATCACCAGCTCGCCGTCGAGGCGGGTCTGGGTCAGGTAGATGCGGCCGTCATCGTTGATGGCGTTGACCAGCCTTAGGTTCAGATCGTCCAGATTCGCGGCACCCTCGGGCGCGTAGCGGAAGGACCAGAGCGACCACATCGGCGGGGTGGTGATCTGGAAATCAGGCTCGGCTTTCAGCTTGTCATGCAGCTGGCTGGACCAGGTGATGTGATTGCGCAGGCGCTGGCGCAGGCCCTCCAGCCCGTAGGTGCGGATCAGGAACCAGATTTTCAGCGCGCGGAAGCGGCGGCCCAGTGGCACGGACCATTCGGAATAGTTGATGATGCCGTCATGGCCGTGGGTTTTGAGGTATTCCGGGCTGATGGCGAGGGTTCGCACCAAGTCATCCGGGTTCTTCAGAAAATGGGCGGAGCAGTCGAATTGCACGCCCAGCCATTTGTGCGGGTTGAAGACGATGCTGTCGGCGCGCTCCACCCCCGGCCAGTAATGGCGGTACTCCGGGCAGATCATCGCGGAGCCGGCCCAGGCGGCGTCGACATGGGTGTAGAGGCCGTATTTTTCGGCCACGTCCAGCACTTGATCGACGGGGTCGGTGGCGCCAACGCCGGTGCCGCCGACGCAGAGGATCACGCCCGCGGGCTGATGGCCAGCGGCGAGGTCGGCTTCGATGGCGGCTTCGAGTGCTGCCGGGTCCATGCCGCGCCAGTCGCCCTTGATGGGGATCCGGATCAGGTTCTGCTGGCCGATGCCCGCGACCCAGATGGCGCGGTCGATGGAGGTGTGGACCTCAGAAGAACAGTAGATGCGCAGCGCTTTCTGTCCGAACAGGCCTTGGCTGTTGCCTTGCCAGTTCAGCGCCTTTTCCCGCATGGTCAGCACTGCGGCGAGGGTGGCAGAGGAGGCAGAGTCCTGGATGACCCCCTGGAACTGGTCAGGCAGGTCCAGCGCCTGGCGCAGCCAGTCCATCATCCGGGTCTCCATCTCCGTCGCCGCGGGAGAGGTCTGCCACAGCATGCATTGCGGCGCGATGGCTGAGGTGAGGAATTCCGCCAGCACCGAGGGCGCGGCGGCGTTGGAGGTGAAATAGGCAAAGAAGCGCGGGTGCTGCCAATGGGTGATGCCGGGCATCACGATGTCCTCGAAATCGCGGAAGATCGCCTCCATCCCCTCGCCGTCCTCGGGCGGGGTCTGGGGCAGGGCGCTCAGCACTTCGCCGGGTTCGGTCCTGGCGCGCACCGGGCGGTCGCCGACGGTCAGGTGATAGTCCTGCGTCCAGTCCGCGACCCTGCGGCCCCATTCGGAGAAGTCATCCCATTTCATTCTTCTTACCTTGTTCTTTTGGGAGTGTGCCCGGCCGGGGGCCGGGCGCGATCCTTTTCATCAGGGTGCAATAATCGGCTGCGCGTTCAAGGCGCTAGGTTTCGGGGTGGCGCCTTCAAACACCGAGCCTTCCTCAAACCAGCTGCGCGGCGCAGGCGCACCCCAAAGGGTCTGGCGCTGCGGGTCGGTGAGCGACCATTTGATCGGCTCCAGGTCCGGGTCGACGGTCTGGTAGTCGGAGCAGTAGATCTCGATCCGGTGGCCGTCGGGGTCGCGCACATACAGGAAGAAGGCGTTGGAGATGCCGTGGCGGCCGGGGCCGCGTTCGATATTGCCGACGTAGCCGGTGGTCGACATCAGGTCCAGGAGGTCGATGATGTTCAAAGGGTTCGGCACCCAGAAGGCGGTGTGGTGCAGGCGGGGGCCGAGGCCGTTGGTGAAGGCCACGTCGTGCACGCCGCCCTTGCGGTGCATCCAGGCGGCCCAGATCTTGCCGCTGTCGTCATCCTCGGTGAACTCCGTGACGCGGAACCCCATCTCGTTATAGAAGGCGACGGAGGCATCCACATCCGCGCTGAACATGTTGAAATGGTCGATGCGCAGCGGTTTTACCCCGTTATAGAGCCTGTATTTCTGGTGGATCGGCTCCAGCCGGTCCATTTTGACGTAGAATTC
Organism: Leisingera sp. UBA4491; assembly: GCF_002388965.1. Lineage (NCBI taxonomy): Bacteria > Pseudomonadati > Pseudomonadota > Alphaproteobacteria > Rhodobacterales > Roseobacteraceae > Leisingera > Leisingera sp. UBA4491. Next base: position 203,131 of record NZ_DGNN01000029.1, read on the forward strand.
CAGCGGGATGCCCCAGGGGTCGCGGGTGCGCAAGGTGCGGCCCATGTGCGGGCGGTCAACCCATTCCGCCGGCAGACCCTTGGACGTGAAGAAGTCTGCCGCCTTGTCCAGGTCCGGCGCATCGTAGAGTTTGAAGCCGAGGACGCCGACGGACGCCGTGTCCGCCTTGACCAGCACGATGCAATGGTGGCCGCGTTCTTCCATCGCGCGGAGATAGATGCGGCTGTCGTCCTCATGCGTCACCTGCAGGCCGAGGGTATCCACATAGAAGGCGCGGGAGGCGGTGAGGTCGGTGACGGCGTATTCCACATGGCTGAGCCGCACGATGTTGAAGGGCGGGTAGAGGTTCGGGGCGGGAACGGGCATGGTTTGGACCTTTCGCTTGAGGCCGGGTGCGGGAGCGAGGGGCCGGCCCCTCGCGCTCCCCGGGATATTTTGAGCCAGAAGAAGAGCGGATCAGGCGCCGAGGCGCGGGATCTTGTGGCGGCCGGTGGCAAAGCCGATGTGCTTTTGCTCCATGTAGAACTCGAACGACCATTCGCCGCCGTCGCGGCCGATGCCGCTGGACTTGACCCCGCCAAAGGGGGTGGGCAGATGGCGGACGTTTTCCGAGTTCACCCAGATCATCCCGGCCTCCAGCGCGTTTGTGAAGCGCAGGGCACGGGTGAGGTCGTTGGTCCAGACATAGCCTGTCAAACCGTACTGGGTGCCGTTGGCCAGTGTCAGGGCCTCCTCCTCGTCCTTGAAGCGGATCGCGGTGAGGACCGGGCCGAAGATTTCCTCCTGTGCGATGGTCATATCGTTGGTGGCATGTGTGAACAGCGTCGGGCGGACGAACCATCCCTTGTCGCCTGCGCGGATGCCGCCGGCGGCGATGGTGGCGCCGTCCTGTTTGGCGGTCTCGAAGTAGGACGTGACCTTGTCGAAATGCACCTTGTGGATCAGCGGGCCAACCTCGGTCGCGGGATCCAGCGGGTGGCCGACTTTGATGCTGTTGACGCGCTCGATCAGCTTGGCCTCGAACGCCTCCGCGATGCTGTCCTGCACCAGAAGGCGCGAGGAGGAGGTGCAGCGCTCGCCATTGAGCGAGTAGATCATGAAGATGGCGGCATCGAGCGCGCGGTCGAGGTCGGCGTCGTCAAAGACCACCACCGGGTTCTTGCCGCCCAGTTCGAAATGCACGCGCTTCAGGGTGTCCGCGCCCTGCTTCATGATCATCGAGCCGGTTTTCGACTCGCCGACAAAGGCGATGGCCTTGATGTCCGGGTGTTCGGTGAGCGCGCGCCCTGCGTCCTCGCCGAAGCCGTTCACAAGGTTCCAGACGCCCGCAGGCAGGCCGGCCTCATGCGCGATTTCGGCCAGGATGCGGGCAGTAAGGGGGGAGAACTCGGCCGGTTTGTGGACCACGGTGCAGCCCGCCGCCAGCGCGGGGGCGATCTTCCAGGTGGACAGCATGAAGGGCGTGTTCCAGGGGGTGATGACGCCCACCGGGCCGATCGGCACGCGGGTGGTCACGTTCATCAGCGTTGGCGATTGCAGCTGCTGGCCGTCGCGGGCGGATGCGGCCTTATCCGCGAAAAAGCGGAAGTTTTCGGCGCCGCGCAGGGCGGCCTTGGACATGAAACGGATGGCTTGCCCGGTGTCCCAGCATTCGCACAGCGCGATTTCCTCGGCGCGTTCGACGATCAGATCAGCGATGCGGTGCAGGATCTTCTTGCGCTCCAGCGCCGGCATGTCGCGCCAGGCGGGAAAGGCGGCCTTGGCGGCTTGAGCTGCAGTGCCGATGTCCTCAGCGCTGCCTTTGGCAACGGAGCAGATCACGCTTTCGTCCACCGGCGAGAGTGTTTCGAAGGAGGCGCCGGAGGCGGAGGGGCGGGTTTCGCCGTTGATCAGGTTCAAAATGCCGGTCTCGCGGAAGCGGGCCAGATGGCGGTTCAGCGTTTCGGTGTTGGTGTCCAGATCGCTCATCACGGGTCCGCCTTTTGCATGTGGTCGCGGATGGTGCCGCATTTCGGGGAAAGCTCCGGGTCGATGTCGCGCATTTCCAGCGACAGGGCGATGGAGTGCTGCTGCAGGGCCGGTTCCAGAAAGGACTGTGCTGCCGCGAACACGGCCTTGGCGGCGCGCTTGCGGGTGTCCAGATCGCGCCCGGCGCGCAGCCGGATGGAGATGTCGATATAGCCGTGCTGCGGATCGCCGTCGGCAATCGAGACATGGCTGGCGGCAAAGGCGCGCACCCGGATCCCGGCCAGCGGGAACACGCCGGTTTCCGCTGCCGCCTGCCGCAGATGGCGGCAGAGCGCGGCAATGTCGGTGCGGTCCTCCATGTTGGCGGAGTAGTCCAGCGTGATGTGCGGCATATCCAGTGTCCTCCTGAATTGCTTAACATGTGTAGCAAAATGAGGGCCGCCGGTCAAGCAGAAGAAATCCAAGCAGCAATTGCGTTTAGCCTGCAGCGGGGTGATAATCGGCTATGACCAAGATGATGCCGGCCACCGACCGTTCGCTGCCAATTGCTCTGCTCCGGGCGCGGGAACGTGTGATGGGTCCGATCCGGGCGCTGCTGAGCGGCGCGGGTCTGACCGAGCAGCAGTGGCGGGTGCTGCGGGTGGTGCAGGAAGACGGGCCGATTGACCCGACCCAGATCGCCGACAAGGCCTGCCTGCTGCTGCCAAGCCTGACGCGGATCCTGCAGAAGCTGGAGGAAAAGCAGCTGATCAGCCGCGTGCGCGACAAGGAGGACCGCCGCCGCCAGGTGGTGCGGATCGCGCCTGCGGGCGAGAAGGTCATCGCCGACAACATCGAGGCGAGTCTGGAGTTGATGAACCGGACCCGGGCCAAGATGGGGCCTGAACGCTATGAGGCGCTTTTGGACCTGCTGAATGAGCTGGACCAGATTGATCTGACGGAGTGAGTCGCTGCTGCCGCATCTGGCGCGGATGTCCGGGCGGGTGACGCAAACCGGGCAGCGTAAGAATTTTCCGGTGCCTGTCTGTGGTTTCTTGATTTTATGAATAAAATCAGTTGCTTGATTTTGCATGGAAGCCTCTGGGTGCCGGTTGTCCCGCTGCAGCTGAATGGGCGAATTCGCGCTGCTGACGCAAATGGCGCGGCCGGTGTCCGAAATCGCTCTGTGAAGACCGGCGTTTCTCAACAACTGTTGCAAGGACAGTTGATGAGGACATCATGCGGTATTCCGGCCTGAAAGTGATCAAGGAGGCCCTGACGGGCCACAAGGGATGGCGCCCCGCCTGGCGTGATCCGGAACCCAAGAAAAGCTACGATGTGGTGATCATTGGCGGCGGCGGGCACGGGCTGGCGACGGCCTATTACCTGGCCAAGAACCATGGGCTGACCAATGTCGCGGTGATCGAGAAGGGCTGGATCGGCGGCGGCAATGTGGGCCGCAACACCACCATCATCCGCTCCAACTATCTGCTGGACGGCAACGAGCCGTTTTACGAGCTGTCGCTGAAACTGTGGGAAGGGCTGGAGCAGGACTTCAACTACAACGCCATGGTCAGCCAGCGCGGCATTCTGAACCTGGTGCACACCGATGCGCAGCGCGATGCGGCGCGGCGCCGGGGCAATGCGATGATCCTGAATGGCTCGGACGCGGAGCTTTTGGACACCGAAGGCGTGCGGGCAATGTACCCGTTCTTGAACTTCAACGACGCGCGCTTTCCGATCAAGGGCGGGCTGCTGCACCGCCGCGGCGGCACTGTCCGGCACGATGCGGTGGCCTGGGGCTATGCCCGCGGAGCGGACCTGCGCGGGGTGGACATCATCCAGAACTGCGAAGTCACCGGCTTCAGGATCGAGAACGGTAAGTGCCTGGGTGTGGAAACCACCAAGGGCTTCATCGGCGCCAACAAGGTGGCGAGCTGCGTGGCCGGCTCCTCCAGCCGGGTGATGCAGAAGGCGGGGATGCGCCTGCCGATCGAAAGCCATGTTCTGCAGGCCTTTGTCTCTGAGGGGCTAAAGCCGGTGCTGGATGGCGTTGTCACCTTCGGCGCGGGGCATTTCTATGTCAGCCAGTCGGACAAGGGCGGGCTGGTGTTTGGCGGTGACCTGGACATGTACAATTCCTATGCGCAGCGCGGCAACCTGCCGGTGGTCGAGGATGTGATGGAAGGCGGCATGGCGCTGATGCCGATGCTGGGCCGGGTGCGGATGCTGCGCAGCTGGGGCGGCATCATGGACATGTCGATGGACGGCTCCCCCTTCATCGACAAGACCCATATCGACGGGCTCTATTTCAACGGCGGCTGGTGCTACGGCGGGTTCAAGGCGACCCCGGCGTCGGGCTGGTGCTATGCGCATCTGCTGGCGACTGATACCCCGCACAAGGTGGCGGCGGCCTACCGGCTCGACCGGTTCCGGCGCGGCTGCATGATCGACGAAAAGGGCCAGGGCGCCCAGCCGAACCTGCACTGAGGAAAGGAGCACACGATGATTATCAACCATCCGATCCTCGGGCCGCGGGACAGCCAGGAGTTCACCTACCTGGGGGACGCCAGCCTGATCGACCGGCCGGACTGGCAGGCCGAAAACGCGGCGGACCAGTTCCACGATTACCTGTACCTGCGCGACAACCCGGCGGGCGAGCACCGCGAATTGTGGTTCCATGAGCAGGGCGACCGCTCCTGGCTGGTGGTGACCCGCAACACCGTGACCCATGAAATCCTGACTGTCGAACTGGCCCGCGATGTGGCCCGGGCAAGGGGGCGCAGCAAATGACTGACGCAGTGATCAATGCCGGCGCCATGGCGTTCCGCGCCGATGGCAGCAATGGCACCCGCAAGGGGGTGCAGGTCAACCGTCTGGACGGCGGGCTGATCAACGGCGCCCGGAAGCTGGGCTTTACCTTTGACGGCAAGCGCTATGAAGGGCATGAGGGCGACACGCTGGCCTCGGCGCTCCTGGCAAACGGCGTTCGGCTGATGGGCCGGTCGTTCAAATACCATCGTCCGCGCGGTGTGCTGACCTCTGGTTCTGAAGAGCCGAACGCGCTGGTCGAGCTGCGCAGCGGCGGGCGGCAGGAGCCGAACACCCGAGCGACCGTGGCGGAGCTGTATGACGGGCTGGAGGCGAATTCTCAGAACCGCTGGCCGTCGCTGCAGCATGACTTCATGGCGATCAATGACCGGTTCTCGAACTTCCTGACCGCGGGATTCTACTACAAGACCTTCATGTGGCCTGCGGCGTTCTGGGAGAAGGTGTATGAGCCGATCATCCGCAAGGCGGCCGGCCTCGGCAGCATCAGTTTCGAGGCCGACCCGGATGCCTATGACAAGGGCTTCCTGCATTGCGACCTTCTGGTGATCGGGGCTGGTCCCACCGGCCTGATGGCGGCGCTGACCGCGGGCCGGGCCGGGGCGCAGGTTATCATCGCGGATGAAGACTTCCTGCTGGGCGGGCGTCTGAATGCCGAGACATTCGGCGTCGGTAACCTGACCGGCGCGGCCTGGGTTGCGCAGGTGCAAGCTGAACTGGCGGCGATGCCGAATGTGCGGGTGATGCCGCGCACCACCATCATCGGCGCCTTTGACCACGGCATCTATGGCGCGGTGGAGCGGGTGGCCGACCATGTGCTGGCGCCGGAAACGGGCAAGCCGCGGCAGATCCTGTGGCGGATCTACTCCAAGCGGGCAATGCTGGCGGCGGGTGCCACCGAGCGTCCCATCGCGTTTGAGAACAACGACCGTCCGGGCGTGATGCTGGCGGGTGCGGTGCGCGCCTATGCCAACCGCTGGGCGGTGACGCCGGATCAGACGGTTGCGGTCTTCACCAACAACGACGATGGCCACCGCACCGCCGCCGACCTGATTGCCAAGGGCGTTAAGGTCACGGCGGTGATCGACACCCGCGCGGATGCGCCCAAGGTTGAAGGCGCCGAGCTGTTTGCCGGGGCGCAGGTGATCGACACGAAGGGCCGGCTGGGTCTGGAATGGGCGCAGGTGCGCCTGGCAAACGGCACCACCCGCGACGTGCCTTGCGGCGCGCTGGCAGTGTCCGGCGGCTGGAACCCCAACGTGCATCTGACCTGCCACCAGCGCGGCCGCCCGGCCTGGCGCGAGGATATTGCCGCCTTTGTTCCCGCAGGTGAGCTGCCGCAGAACATGTCCGTGGCTGGAGCTGCCAATGGCGATCTCTCCACCGCTGCCGCATTGCGGGCCGGTGCCGAGGGCGCGGTGGCTGCGCTGTCGGAGTTGGGGATCGAGGCCAAGGCGAGTGATCTGCCCGAGGCCGAGGACGCGCCCGTCAACGTGACCCCCTTCTGGTACGTGAAGGAAGGCAAGGGCCGCGCCTGGCTGGACCAGCAGAACGACGTCACCGTCAAGGACGTGAAACTGGCGCATCAGGAGAACTTCCGCTCTGTCGAGCACCTGAAGCGCTACACCACCCTGGGCATGGCAACCGATCAGGGCAAGACCTCCAACATGGGCGGTCTGGCGATCATGGCTGAACTGGCGGGCAAGCAGATCCCCGAGGTCGGCACCACCATGTTCCGCCCGCCCTACACGCCGGTGTCTTTCGGTGTGATGGCTGGCCGCTCGGTGGGTGAGGAATTCCGTCCGACCCGCAAGACCCCCAGCCACAAATGGGCTGAGGAGCAGGGCGCGGTGTTTGTCGAGGTCGGCCAGTGGCTGCGGGCGCAGTGGTTCCCCAAAGCGGGCGAAACCCATTGGCGCCAGTCGGTGGACCGCGAGGTGCTGCAGACCCGCAATTCGGTCGGCATCTGCGACGTGACCACGCTGGGCAAGATCGATGTGCAGGGCAAGGATGCTGCCGAGTTCCTGAACATGATGTATGCCAATGCCTTTGCCAAGCTGCCGGTGGGCAAGGTCCGTTACGGGCTGATGCTGCGCGAAGATGGCATTGCCTATGACGACGGCACCGCGGCGCGGTTTGCCGAGGATCATTTCGTGGTGACCACCACCACCGCCAACGCAGTTCTGGTCTACCGCAACATGGAATTTGCGCGCCAGTGCCTGTTTCCTGACATGGATGTGCAGCTGATCTCGACCACCGAGGCCTGGGCACAGTTCGCGGTGGCGGGTCCGAATGCCCGCAAGCTGCTGCAAAAGGTCGTGGACCCCGAGTTCGACATCTCGAACGAGGCGTTCCCGTTCATGGGCTGCGGTGAAGTGACCGTGGCGGGCGGCTGCCGGGCGCGGCTGTTCCGGATCTCCTTCTCGGGCGAGCTGGCCTATGAGATCGCGGTACCGACCCGGTACGGCGATGCGATGATCCGCAAGCTGATGGAGGCGGGCGAGGAGTTCGGCGCTGTTCCCTATGGCACCGAGGCGCTGGGCGTCATGCGGATCGAAAAGGGCCATGCGGCAGGTAACGAGCTGAACGGGACAACCTCGGCGCTGAACCTGGGCATGGGGCGGATGGTCAGCAAGAAGAAGGACTGCATCGGCAATGTGCTGAGTGAGCGGCCGGGCATGAACCAGGACGACGCGCTGAAGCTGGTGGGCTTCAGGCCTGTGAATGCTGGTGATCCGGTGCAGGCCGGGGCGCATCTGATGAACGCCGATGGCGAGGTCAGCGCGGCCACCGATCAGGGCTATATCACCTCTGCCGCCTATTCTCCGGTGCTGGGCTGTTCGATCGGGATCGGCTTCCTGAAGCGCGGCGACGCGCGGATGGGCGAGGTGATCCGCGCAGTCAACCCGCTGGAGGGCAAGGAAACCCGGGTCGAGGTTGTCAGCGCGCATTTTGTGGATCCGGAAGGGGAGCGTCTCCGTGGGTAAGTTTGATCAGCATGGGCTGAAAGCCATCTCTCCGCTGGGCGGGCATGAGCCGCGGGCGGATGCCTTCACCGGCCTCCTGATCCGGGAAGTCACCGACCGGGCGCTGGCCTCGCTGGCGGCACGCCAGGGGCAGGCGGAGGCGGTGAAAGCCGCGGCTGCATCGCATCTGGGCGGTCTCTTGCCGGAGCCTGCCCGCTGGAGCGCGGCGGGGGAGCTTGCGGCCTGGTGGATGGGGCCGGATCTGTGGATGGTCTCTGCCCCGCATGACAGCCACGAGCTGCTGGCGGCTGAGCTGAAACAGGCAGTCGGCGACGCGGGCTCCGTGGTGGAGCAGACCGACGGCTGGTGCTGTTTCGGCATGGAAGGCCCGCGCTGCTTTGACGTGCTGGAGCGGCTGTGCAACGCCAATATTCGTGCGGGCAAGGCGGGGGATGCCACCCGCACCTCGGTGGAGCATCTGGGGGTATTTCTGCTGTGCCATGCGCCGGGGCAGAGATATTCGATCATCGGCCCGCGTTCCTCGGCGGCATCGCTGCATCATGCACTGGTGGCGGCGGCGAAATCGGTGATCTGAGAAATCTGCACGACGATTGAAGCCGCCCGGCCGTAGTGCCGGGCGGTTTGCCTTTGGCGGCCGGAGGCGGTCAAAGGAACTGGCTGGCCTGCGTGCAGGGGGCGGATGCCTCCGGCGGGAGTATTTTCAGAAAGATGAAAAGAACCAGAACAGCCGCAGACATTCTGCGGCTGCTAGGGGCTATTTCGAGAAAGGGCCGCGGCGTCAGACCGACGGGATCGGCCGGTTGTCCTGGACCCGGAACAGGTTCACCTTGCGGCGTTCCTCCTGCGGGGTGACGCCAAAGCTTTCGCGGTAGTGCTGCGACAGGGTGGAGGAGGTGGCGTAGCCCACCGCATTGGCGATCGAGGTGATCGAGTCGCGGGAATACATCACCAGCTGCCGCGCCGCATTCATCCGCAGGGTGCGGTAATAGATCGCCGGGCTTTGGCCGGTGGCGGCCTTGAAGCTGCGCTCCAGCTGGCGCGGCGAGACGCCGATTTCGCTGGCGGCATCGCGGATCGACACCGGATGCTCCAGATTGTCGGCAAAGAGTTCGACGGCCTTGGCGACCGGCGGCGGCAGGCTGTCGGCGGTGCTGTCGGTCTTGAAGGCGGGGATTTTCTGGCGCACGCCCTCGGCCCGGACCATCGGGTGCTGGAACCAGCAGGCGACTTCGGTCATCACTGCATCGCCCAGGGTCTGTTCAATCAGTTTCAGGGACAGATCGAACATCGCCGCAGCGCCGCTGGCGGTGAAGCGGCGGCGGTCCAGCACCATGACGTCGTCAACGGTGGCCAGCGACGGGAATTCGGCGGTGAAGGCGGCCTTGTAGCACCAGTGGACAGAGCAGCTGTGCCCGTCCAGCAGGCCGGAGCGGGCCAGCGGGAACACGCCGCCGGAGACCGCGCCCATCTTGGTGCCGTGGCGGGCCAGGTGGCGCAGCTTGCCGTTTGAGCCCTTGGGGTCCTCAAACTTGCCTTGCGGGCTGGACAGCAGGAACAGGGTGTCGATGTCTTCGGTCTGGTCCAGGGAGCAGTCGGGCTGGAACGCCACATTGGCGGAGGCATTCACGCTGGCGCCGGTTTCGGAGATCAGTTTCCATCGGAAGGTTTCGGTGCCGGCAATTTCATTTGCCGCCCGCAGGGGTTCGATGGCCGATGTCAGGCAGGCCATTGGAAAGCCGGGAAAAATCAGAAATCCGAGAGTCATGGTGTTGTCGCGCTGCATGGGGTTGATCTTAGCTTGCGAAAGGGGATTCGCACAGCAGCGAAAGGGTGCCCGCGCCGTACAGGAAGGGGAAAACGGCGCGGGCGGATCTGCTTAGTTTTGCAGATATGATTCCAGCGAGTCGTCCAGGGCGTCTTTCCACGGAGTGTGGTGCACGGGCGCCATGGTGCCGGTGATCACTGATTTGTAGGAGTTGTTGCGGAAGGCCATGATGTCCTGGGCCTTGTGCCCCTTCCATTCGTAGAAGGCCTGGCAGGCGCCGGCCACGTCGAAGGTCGGGTAGTCGGTCTCCTCGATCAGCTCCAGCACGTAATCGCCCTGGTATTTGATCGCGTATTTGACGTCGTCCGAGGCTTCTTCGCGCTCCTCGCGCTCTTTCACGTCGGCCAGCAGGGTGTCCTTGTCCGACGGGATTTCGATCTTGCCCATGATCGCGTCGCGGACCCACCAGGCCTGGGCGTCGAACATGTTGAAGGTGAACCACTGATCCTGCATGCCCAGATAGAACATCTTGGGGTTATGCACGTAGACCACGCCTTTATACAGGTCGGCGGCGGCCAGGCGGTTGGCGGTCTTCAGGCGCAGATCGTCCGGCAGGAAGTTGAAGAAGTGCTTGTAGCCGGTGCAGAGGATGATCGCGTCGACCTGCTTCTGGGTGCCGTCGACGAAGGTGGCGGTGTTGCCGCTGACGGATTCCAACGCCGGTTTTTCTTCCCAGTTGTCGGGCCATTTGAAGCCCATCGGCGCCGAGCGGTAGGAGGAGGTGACGGATTTGCAGCCGTATTTCCAGCACTGCGAGCCGATGTCTTCGGCAGAGTAGGAGGCGCCGAGGATCAGGATATCCTTGTCCTTGAACTCACGGGCGTCGCGGAAGTCGTGGGCGTGCAGCACGCGGCCGTTGAAGGTGTCGAAGCCGGGGTAGAACGGCACGTTCGGGGTCGAGAAATGGCCCGAGGCGCAGATCACGTGGTCGAAGTCTTCCTTATAGGTGCTGTCCTTGGCATGGTCGTGCACGGTGACGGTGAAATTGCCCTTGTCCTCGTTGTAGTCGACCCAGCGGATGGGAGAGTTGAAACGGATCCACTTGCGCACGCCGGCCTTCTTCACCCGGCCTTCGATATAGTCGAACAGCACGGCGCGCGGCGGGTAGGAGGCGATCTGCTTGCCGAAATGCTCCTCAAACGAATAGTCGGCAAACTCCAAGCCTTCCTTGGGGCCGTTCGACCACAGGTAGCGGTACATCGAGCAGTGCACCGGCTCGCCGTTTTCATCCAGGCCGGTGCGCCAGGTGTAGTTCCACAGGCCGCCCCAGTCGTCCTGCTTTTCAAAGCAGACGATCTCCGGAATCTCTTCGCCTTTGTTGGCGGCAGACTGGAATGCGCGCAGCTGGGCCAGGCCGGAGGGGCCGGCGCCGATGATGGCAATGCGTTTCTTGGTCATGTGGCTCTCCCATTGGTATGGACCAATATGTTTGTTTGGTTCTTTTGGTCTGATCCAATAAGGTCCAAAATTGCACCGCCGAGTCAACATATTTTCACGGAGGGAATACTATTTTTCCCTGATTGGACTGGCAGGGCGGAGATTTATCGTTAGGATTCAGAACATGAAGACGACGAGTTTTGCGCACCAGCTGGCCGCCCGCGCGGCGCTGCCCCGGTTGTCGGTGGGGATGACAGAATCAGTGAATATCGGCTTTTTGGGTCCGCTTTCGGGCCGGGTCGAGAGCTGGGGGCTGCCTGGATTGAACGGCTGTCGGATCTGGGAGGACGGTCTGAACAAGGCGGGCGGGCTGCTGATCGGCGGCCGCCGTTACCCGATCCGCATCCATTCTTACGACTGCGGCCATGACCCCGAACGCTCGCTGGAGGGCGCGGTGGAGCTGGTGCAGAAGCATAACGTCAAGCTGATGCTGATGCTGGGCGGGGACACCTTTGCGGCGGTGCGCGGCTTTCTGATGCGCAACAAGGTGCTGACATCGACCCTGCTGCCCACGGATCTGTCGCCGGACACGCCCTATCTGATTGCGCCCAGCGAGGCGCACCCGATCCAGAATGTGACCGGGGTGGCATGGCTGGCGGAAAACCGGCCGGAGCTGAAAACCGTCGCCCTGTGCAGCCAGGCCGATCTGCTGGGGCTGCCCGCGCAGGCCGTCTACCGCGCGGCGTTCAAGGCGGCGGACAAGCAGATCCTGCGGGAAGTGCAGTATGATCCGGCCGCCAGCGATCCGGCGCCGGTGGTGGACCCGATGCTGGAGAGCGGCGCCGATATCCTGTGCTGGTGCTCGTCCTATGCGCCGATGGTGCATGCGATGACGCAATACGCCTATGCCAAGGGGTTCAAGGGGCAGATCATCAGCTGCACCATGGATGGCTACGGCCAGCTGGTGGAGAAAACCTCAGCCGAATTCATGGAAGGGGTGGTGTTCCAGTTCCCGGATTTCGACGATCCAATGCTGCGGGAGAAGGCGTTTTTCTTCAACCGTCCGCATGTGTTCTATGAGGAGTACAACCGCCGCTTCCCGGGCAGCTGGTCCGCGGTGAGCTGGGAATATGTGGCGATCCTGGATATCTGGCACAGCGCGGTGGAAAAGGCGGGATCGGTTGAGCCGCTGTCGGTGCTGGCGGCGATGAAACAGCTGGGCCATGTCACCCATGCCTTCGGCCACGCGGAATGGTGGGGCGAGGATATCTTCGGCATTTCCAATGCTTTGGTCGGCGATTGGCCGGTGGTCACCATCCAGGACGGCAAGGCGCGGATCGCCGGGTTCAGGTCGATCCCTGCCTGGCTGGCACAGCACTCCAATCTGTTGAAGGCAGAGATGGAGGCGCTGGGGCAACTGTGGCATCAGCGTCTGGAAAGCGGCGCACCGGGCAGCCAGGTCGGCTCGCGCGCCGTGCAAGTCTGACGGGGTGGCTGGCGTGCCCGGCCGGGAGGCGCAGGGCGGCAGCGGCGCGGGGTCAGATATCCTGCAGCAGCAGCTTCTGTTCGTCGATCAGGTGCAGCTTGATGAATTCCACCGCGGATTCCACATCGCGTGAGGCGATGGCGTTGAACAGCGTGTTGTAGCGCTTCTGGTAGTCCTGAATCCGCTGCGGCGTCAGGTGGCGGCGGCGCAGGGCGGTGCGGTAGGACAGGCGGCAGGCCTCGATCGTCAGCTCGTAGCAGGAGTGCAGCAGCGGGTTCCCGGTGCCCTCGGCGATCTTGCGGTAGAGATCCTCCTCCGCCTCGATGAAGTCGCCGGGATCGGTGCGCACGGCCTCGACCCGTGACAGGATCTCATCCAGCTCCTCGATCTGGCGCGGTGTCATGTTGATCACCGCCAGGCGGATCATCTCCGGCTCCAGAATGCCGCGCACAACCAGGTGGTCGAGCGGCGACACTTCCTTGGCCAGCGAGGAATAGGAGGTTTCGGGCTTGGGGTCGGAGCGGAATTTGACAAAGCTGCCGGAGCCGGGGCGGCGGTGGATCACGTTCTGGCTGGCCAGAACATCCAGTGCTTCGCGCACGGTGTTGCGGGCAACCCCCAGTTCCGAGGCCAGCGTCCGTTCGGATGGCAGGCGGGTGTCGACCGGATAGGTGCCTGCCTTTATGCGGGCAAACAGCGTGTCGATCACCACCTGCACGGTGGCGCCCACCGAATGCGTGGTCAGGATTTGCGAAGTCGTCTCTTCCGCTGAGCTCATATCTGTTTTCCAGGCCGGACGAGCGGGAGAATCCCCTGCTCCTGATCACTGTGCCAAGGGTGCAAATACCGGTTTTGGCGGCCGGTGCGCAACCATCTGACTCAGCTTAAACTTGCTGTGAGCCTACCGGTTCCTGCGCCGGACGGCAAGAAAACAGAGGGAATTGGTTCTTAAATTGGTTTTCCGGCCGTGTTTTTAAGGTGAGGCGTAAGATCATGTTTTGATGCCGTTTTTGACGCGATTTTTGCCGTAAAGCGATCCATCCGGTCCTATTTTGGTGCCTTTTTGGTGTGCAAGGTGAAAGAAAATTTCTTGGAGGTGAACCATCTGGCTGCTAGCTTTGGTCCAGGATGGGTCCAATTTGCGTCAACTGGTCCAGTGGGTTTGAGCCGGTATCAGGGAAGCGCACCGGGGCCATCCCGAAGAACACACCGCCGCAGAAACAGGCGGGTCCAACATGGGAGATGAAAATGATTTCCAAGATCGTGAAATCGGGGCTGACCCGGAGGACGTTCCTCAAGTCGACAGCGGTCACCGCGATGAGCGCCGGGCTGCCGGGCGCGTCGCTGGCGGCGGGCAAGACCATCAAGATCGGCTTTCTGGCGCCGCTGACCGGCGCGGTTGCGGCCTGGGGCAAGCCGGGGCTGGACGGCTGCCAGATCTGGGCAGAGCGGGTCAACGCGGCGGGCGGCATCACGCTGGGCGACGGCAGTTACAGCGTCGAGTTCGTCTCCTACGACAATGAATACGATCCGGCCAAGGCGCGCACCGGGGCGACCAAGCTGATCCGCGAGGATGGTGTGAGCTTTATCATGATGCTGGGCGGCGACACCTGGCCGGGCGTGCAGCCGGTGGCGGACAAGACGGGGATGCTGTTTTCCACCCTGCTGCCGTCGGACCTGTCGCCAGACACCAGCACCCTGATCGCGCCGGCCGAGGTGCATCCGATCTACAACGTGACCGGTGTCGAGTGGCTGGCCGAGAACAAGCCGGAGCTGAAGACCGCGGTGATGTGCGCCCAGGATGACGCGCTGGGGCTGCCGTCCGTCGCGACCTATCTGGCGGCGTTTGAGGCGGCGGGCATCGAGATGCTGGATGAGCCGCTGCTGTTTGATCCGGCCACCACCGACTTTGCGCCGGTGGTGACCCGGCTGATCAGCAAGAGCCCGGATATTGTCTGCCTGGACACCTGCTACAGCGACTATGTGCATCCGATTGCCGAACAGCTGTTCCAGCAGGGCTTCAAGGGGCAGATCATCTCTTGCACCGCGGATTTCTATGACCAGATGATCGCCAAGACCTCAGAGGAATTCATGGAAGGCTTTGTCTTCCAGTTCCCGGATTTCGACGATCCGGCGCTGAATGGCGATAACATCAACTTCACCGATCCGAACGGCTTTTACGAGGAGTTCAACAGGCGGCATCCGGGCCAGTGGGGCGCGGTGAGCTGGGAATATGCCTCGATCATGGATCTGTGGAAGGCGGCCGCCGAAAAGGCCGGATCGGCCAGCCCGGATGCAGTGGCGGCTGCGCTGAAGGAGGGCAAGGGCAAACATGCCTTTGGCGATGCGGACTGGTGGGGCGCTGAGCTGTTTGGCATCGACAATGCGCTGGTCGGCGACTGGCCGGTGGTTGCCATCGAAAAGGGCAAGGCCCGGATCAAGGACTTCCGCTCCATCCCCGACTGGTACGCCAGGCACGGCGATCTGCTGATCAAGCATATGAAGGCCTATGACCAGATGTGGGATCAGCGCAGCTGACCTGCAAGCCGGGCCATCAGGCGGTGCGGGACCTGACCCCGCACCGCGAGAGCGACCGAACAAAGAGACAATCCGATGCTGGACCTTCTGGCGCAGACCGGCCTCAACGCCGTGTATGCTGCGAGCTATATTTCCCTTGTTGCTGTGGGGCTTGTGCTGATTTTTGGCGTCATGGGCGTGATCAACTTTGCCCATGGCGAACTGTTCATGGCGGGTGCCTATGCGATTGTGGCGCTTTATGCCGGGCTGAACGTGCCGTTCTTTCTGGCCGTGGCAGCGGGCCTTCTGTTTGTGGGCTGTCTGGGCCTTCTGATGGAGCGGGCCCTGTTTAGGCCTTTGAAGGATAATCCTCTGGGCGGGCTGGTGGCCTCGATCGGGTTCCTGATGATCCTGCAGGCGCTGGCGGTGATGGGGTTCGGCGTGCGGATGGTGCATATCCCGCCGGTCACGCAGGAGGTGATTGCCTTCAGCGATAAAGTGCGGCTGCCGGTGGCGCGGCTCTATGTGATCATTGCCGCAATCGCGCTGCTGTCGGCGCTGTGGTACTTCCTCAAGCGGACCAGGTTCGGCTGGGCACTGCGGGCCTCGGCGCAGGATCCTGAGGCGGCGGCGCTGCAGGGGATTTCGATCACCCAGACCGCGCGCATCGCGATGTTCATCGGTGCAGGGCTGGCGGGGATTGCCGGCGCACTTACGGCGCCGCTGGTCTCGGTCAATCCGCATATGGGGCATTCGGTGATCGTCACCGCGTTCATTGTGATCATCGTCGGCGGGGTCGGCTCGCTGGAGGGGGCCATCGTCGCCTCTGTCGCCTATGCGCTGGTGCATACCTTCGTGACCACCTTCTGGGACGGTGTTCTGGCCGACATCGTGGGTCTGTCGCTGATGCTGGTTGTGCTGATCGTCAAGCCGACCGGCCTGTTCGGGAGTGCGGACCGTGCCTAAGTTCCTGATCTGGACCGCGGCGCTGGCCGCGCTGGTTGCCCTGCCGCATGGCCTCAGTTTTTCGCAGCAGGAAATCCTGGTGTTCCTCACCATCAACGTGCTGCTGGTTGCCAGCTACCGGCTGCTGACGCTGACCGGTGAATGGTCGCTGGCCCATGTGGTGATCATGGGGGTGGGGGCCTATTCCTCGGCCTTGCTGACCAAGAAGCTGGGGGTCTATGTGCCGGTTTCGATGCTGCTGGGCGGAGTGATTGCGGCACTGATTGCAGTGCTGCTGTCGTTCCCGCTGTTCCGGATGAAAGGGTTCTATTTCCTGATCGGGTCGTTTGCCGCCGGTGAAATCATCCGCCTGCTGTGGAAGCGGTTCCGCGATCCGTTTGGCGGCGCCAAGGGCATCAAGGGGATCGACCCGATGCCGGATTTCTCAATCGGCTTTTACCAGTTCGATTTTTTCGAGCCCACGTCCTACTACTATTTTGCTGGTGTCATCGTTGCCTTCTGCCTGTGGATCCTGTGGCGGATCGAGAAGTCGCCCGTTGGCCTTACCTTCCATGCGGTTCATTGGCAGGACAAGCTGGCGCAGGCCTCGGGCGTGAATGTGCGCGCCTACCGGACGCTGGCCTTTGCCATCGCCTCGGGCTTTGCCGGGATCTCCGGCGCGCTGCTGGCGCATTATGTCGGCACCATCAATCCCAACGCGTTTGATATCGACCTGATGGTCTTTGTGCTGACCTGGGCGATTGTCGGCGGCACCGCCACCTTCTACGGGCCGATCCTGGGCTGCGTGGTGCTGACGGTGCTGAACGAGATCGTGCTGCGCGAGCTTGGGCTCGAGCAGATGCGGCCGCTGGTCTATGGCGCCATCATGATCCTGTCGATCCTGTTCCTGCCCAACGGTCTGGAAAGCATCGTGCAGAAATTCACTCAAAGACGCGCCCCGGACGGCGCGCGGGAACGGAGCCCGGCAGAATGACCGATTTTCTGGAAGTCAAAGACCTGACCATGCGGTTCGGCGGGCTGACGGCGGTGGACAGCCTGTCGTTCAAGGTGGCGCATGGCACGATCCACGGCCTGATCGGCCCAAACGGGGCCGGCAAGACCACGACGTTCAATATGATCTCGGGCTTCTACAAGCCAAGCGGCGGGCAGGTGCTGCTGCGCGGGGAGGATATCTCCGGCCTGCAGATGCATGAGGTGGCCCGGCGCGGGGTGGTGCGGACCTTCCAGCATTCAACGCTGTTTGCGGAACTGACGGTTCTGGAGAATGCGCTGGTCGGCACCCATATGCCGTTCCGCCCCAATATCTTTGCCGCGATCATCGGCTGGGACCGGGAGGACCGCAGCGGGGCTGAGGCGCGCGCCAGGGAGGCGCTGGAGTTCTTCGGCCTGGATCACTTGATGCGGGAACGGGCCGGGGACCTGAGCCACGGGCACCAGCGGGCGCTGGGCATGGCGGTGGCCTATGCCAGCCATCCGGACGTGATCCTGCTGGACGAGCCGTTTACCGGCATGAACCCGGAGGAAACCCGGCAGATGATGGGCCTGATGGAGCGGCTGAAGGGTGACGGGATCACCATCCTGATCGTGGAGCATGACATGCAGGCGATCATGGGGCTGTGCGACACCATCACCTGCATGAGCTTTGGCAAGTTCTTGGCCGAGGGCGGCCCGCAGGAGATCCGCAACCATCCGGCGGTGATCGAGGCCTATCTGGGAGGCGCACGCCATGTTGCTTGAGATGAAAAACATCGCCGTGAACTACGGCAAGATCAACGCGATCCGGAACATCTCGGTTGCGGTGCCAGAGGGCAAGATCGTCACCATCATCGGCGGCAACGGGGCGGGCAAGACCACCACGCTGCGGGCGATGTCGGGGATGCTGCCGGTCGCCGCGGGCGAGATCACATTCGAAGGCAAGCGGATCGACCATCTGCCCGCGCATAAGGTGGTGGCCAATGGCATTGCCCATGTGCCGGAGGGGCGGCGGGTCTTTCCGGATATGACGGTGGAGGAGAACCTGCGCACCGGGGCGTTCCTGCGCAAGGACAAAGCGGCGGTCGAGGCGGATCTGGCGGATGTCTTCAGGCGGTTCCCGCGCCTGCGCGAGCGGCGCGCGCAGATGGCCAAGACCATGTCAGGTGGCGAGCAGCAGATGCTGGCCATCGGGCGCGCGCTGATGTCCAAGCCGCGGCTGTTGCTGATGGATGAGCCGTCGATGGGCCTGGCGCCGGTCATCGTCGAGGAAATCGCCCGGATTATTGAGGAGATCAACGCAAACGGCCTGTCGGTGGTGCTGGTCGAGCAGAACGCCGAACTGGCCCTGGAACTGGCCGATTACGCCTATGTTCTGGAAACCGGAAATGCAGCAATGGAGGGGCCTGCAGATGAGCTTCACGGAAACGAACACGTCCGCGCCGCGTATCTGGGGCTTTAGGCCATTTGCAGAGCTGCGGGCCGCGCGCGCGGCGGGCTGGTCGCGGGCCGATCTGGCCTGGGAGCGGCTGATGGAACGGGCGCTGGCAGCGGCCGCGGCAGGGCGTTCGCGCCAAGCCATGCGCCTGTTCCGGCTGGCGGATCTGCTGGCGCGGGCGGCATTTCCGGCCGCGGATCTGCGCCGGGCCGCGGCGCCTGCCAATCTGGCGGTGCTGCACTTCCGGCGCGGTGCGCTGGCGGAGGCGGAGCGGCTGCAGGCGCGAGCCCTGCGGGTCTGGGCCGGAGCGGCAGAGCAGGTGGCGGCGATGCGGATTGCGCCGCGCAGCCGGTCGTCGCTGTTTCACCTGAGGATGGAGGCGCTGCACCGCGACACGTTCCACGCCAATCTGAAAACCCGTGTGGGGCGGATCGCGGCAGAGACCGGGGAAACGCTGCGCAACCTGACCTCGGGCCGGGCGGCGCTGCACCGGCACGCCAGCCGCTGGCGGGGCGAAAAGCCCACGGTGTTTGACGGCACCCGCAAAGTTCTGGGGGCCTGCCTGCTGCTGCTGGACGGCTGAGTTAAATCTGCGATTGTGCCGCATGGCGCTGGAACCCGGGCCGGATGGCCCGGGTTTTGCCGGTTGCGGCTATGCCGGCCGGTGCCCCGTGGCAACTATTTTCCCTCCGCACCCGGCAAGGGCTTGGGAAAAACCTGTAACGGCAGTAAAATAATTTTCGCGTGGTTTCTTGCGCCTGGAAAAGTTTTTGCGTATGCGCCGCTGCGCGCTTGTCAGAGGCCGTCAATAAGGAAGATAACACAGTGGCTAAACCCAAAGACGATACCGACGCAGTGGCAAATAACCTTTCCCAAGATCCGCACCGTGTCCGCGAGGGCTCCGAAAAAGTGCTGGAGGTGGCGATCGGCCGCGAAGTGCGGTCGTTCCGGCGCCAGCAGGGGATCACGGTGGCGGATCTGGCCAATCTGACCGGCTTGTCGATCGGGATGCTGTCGAAGATCGAGAACGGTAACACCTCTCCGTCGCTGACCACGCTGCAACTGCTGGCCAATGCGCTGAGCGTGCCGATCACCTCGTTCTTCCGCCGGTTTGAGGAAACCCGGGAAGCGGTGCACACCAAGTCGGGCGCGGGAGTGGAGACCGAGCGGGCCGGCACGCGGGCGGGGCATCAGTATCAGCTTCTGGGCCATCTTGGCGCCAATGCCTCCGGCGTGATGGTGGAGCCTTACATGATCACCCTGACCGAGGAGTCGGATGTCTTCCCGACCTTCCAGCATGACGGTATCGAGATGCTGTACATGCTGGAAGGTGAGGTGGATTACCGCCACGGCGACAAGGTGTTTGCGCTGAAGCCGGGCGACACGCTGTTTTTCGACGCCGATGCGCCGCACGGGCCGGAAAGCCTGGTCAAGCTGCCTGCGCGTTATCTGTCGGTCATTTCCTACCCGCAGTCGAGCTGAGATACCGGCGGGGCGGGCTCCCGCCTGTTCCGGGCGATCTGACGATGCCCCTGCACAGTTGGGCCCGGCGCCGCGCGATGCGCGGCGCAGTTGCGTTTTGCGGCAAGCCTTGCGGGGCCGCCCGCAGTGCGCGAAGCGCGCTGCCCGGCCCAACGCCGCGCAGGGGGCAGGCGCAGCCTGCCGTCTGATGCGGGGGCGGGAGGGCTTCGCGCACTGCGGGCAAAAAGAAACTGCCGGAGCCAGGGGCAGCGGCAGTCAGTGAAGCGGGCCTAGGTGACAGGGGTAGGGACGGCCCGCAAGTCCGCTCGGGATCAGTCGTCGTCGGGCCAGATGCCGTCCGAGGTCGGGCTGCCGTCGTCAAATTGCGAGAGCCACTCCACCATCAGCGGGCGGTTGTCGATGAAGCCCTTGTAGGTCGCCAGCTCCTCCGGCAGGTCGCGGATCACCCGGTGCAGGCGGCGGGCCCATTTCGGCACCGTCACCAGATCGTTGAAGCTGATCAGGTAGCAGCGGATCGGGAACACCAGCGCGTTGGAGCGCGGCAGCCGGAAGAAGGTCTGCAGCTCGACCCGCAGGTGCTGCTTGTCGCCGATGTTCTCCCTCGTCAGCCCTTGCTTCATCACGCCCCATTTGTGGTAGTTCTCGGGCGAGGTATCGAGCAGCGGGTTGACGGTCATCGTCCAGTTCAGGCGGCGGGCGGGCTGGCCCTGCTGGATGTTCAGGAGGAACTTCAGGGCGCGCACGAAGATACCCATCTCATGCGCCTTCGGGACCGGGGCGTGCCATTCGAAGAAGTTCATGCCGATATCGAAGTCCAGCGACCAGTCGGCCTGGGTGGTGACCATGCCGGCGTCCATCCACAGGTTGTCATCGCGCTGGTCGAGCACCGCAAAGTCGCCCTGGGTCTGGCGGGTGATATATTCCATCGGGCCGTAGGGCAGGGTGCTTTCATCGAGGAAGGTGAAGGTGTCGTCGATGCCCAGCGGCTTGTTGATCCAGCGCCAGCGGTTGCCGTCTTTATGCAGTTCGAACAGGTCCGGGTATTCGGCCGCCTTGGCCTCCATGATCAGCTCGACCAGATCCCAGCCCGCCAGCGTCATATGCGGCAGCGACTGGCAGCGCAGCGGGTCATTGGCCAGCACCCTGGCCCGGTCCTTCATTTCCGAGACGTAGTGTTCATCCACGTCGAAGGTGCGTTCGAATACCGAGCCGGGCCGGTAGGATTTGTGCGGCTCCATGTTCACGGAGTACATGTAGCTGTCTTCGTGGAACGGGAAGGGGAAGCGTTTGATTGCCCAGTCCGAGTTCTTGAAGGTGAAGTCGCCGTAGAAGGTTTCGTCGTTGAATTGAATGGTCATCTTTCTCTCCCTCAGCGGTCCAGAACCAGTGTCTTGCCTTCAAAGCGCGACACGCAGGGCATGATGTGTTTTCCGCCGGCTTTTTGCTCGTCGGTCAGCCAGTGGTCGTAGTGCAGGAACTTGCCGTCATAGCCGATGACATTGGTTTCGCACTGGCCGCAGGCGCCGCCGCGGCAGAGGTAGGGGGCGTCGATGCCGGCTGCTTCCAGCGCCTCCAGCAAGGACTGGTGTTCGCCGACTTGCACGATCTTGTTGGAGACCGCGCATTTGACCTCAAACGGTTTGCCGGAGGCCGGTGCCAGGAATTCCTCGGAGTGCACCGCCTCGCGCGGCCAGCCCATCTCCTCGGCGGTGGCATGCACCCAGTTGATCATGCCCTTGGGGCCGCAGACGTAGACATGGGTGCCCAGCGGCTGGTTGGCGAGCAGGGTGTTCAGATCAATCGCCTCGTTCTGGTCGTCATGGTAGATGTGGACCTTGCCGGGGTAGCGCTCTGAGAGCTCCCTGGCATATGTGCCGAGCGAGGCTGTGCGGACCGCGTAGTGCAGCTCGAAATGGCCGCCCATCATCGAGAGCTGATGCATTTGCGCCATGAATGGCGTGATGCCGATGCCGCCGGCCAGCATCAGGTGTTTCTTCGCGCGCAGGTCCAGCGAGAACAGGTTTACCGGGTTGGAGATCACCATCTCCATCCCCTCCTTGACCTTGGTGTGCATGAACCTGGAGCCGCCGCGGCCCTGATCGTCGCGCCGCACCGAGATGGTATAGGCGCCGCGGTCGGCTGGGTTGGACATCAGCGAATAGGCATTGAGCCGGGTGATATCGCCGTCCTGCATTTCCACCACGGTATGCGCCCCGCCCGAGAAAGTGGGCAGGTCGCCGCCGCCGGTGCGGACGAATTTGAAGCGGGTGACCAGATCGTTGACCGGTTTTACCTCGGCCACGGTGACATTCAGCTTTGCGGTGCCAGCACTCATTTGAACAGCTCCACTTTCTCGGGAATGTTGCCCGGATCCTCGGCATCCACCCGCACCCCCTGAAAGGCGGCCAGGCGGCGCGAGTAGTGATCGCGCACGAACAGGCTGAGGCCGCAGTGGCTGCATTCGAACGGGTCGGTGGTCACGTCCTCGGTGATGCCCTTGCAGTGCACGCACTGCATCCGCCGCGCGGTGGAGCCGCGGTGTTCGGTCTGGATCGCGGTGTGCGGGATGCCGGCCGCGGTGGCCTCGGCCATGGCCTGGCCCATCAGGCTTTCGGTGCCGGTCAGGTACACCTGGGTGCCCATGTGGCAATCCTGCAGGGCGCGGCGGATGCGGCCTTGCGCGGCCTCATAGGAGGGGCCGGCGTAGTACTGGCCCGCGCCCAGCTCTTCCAGCTGGCTGCTGTATTTGGTGCCGGTCGTCTTGGGGATGTAGATGATGTGAGCCTTGGCCCAGAAGCCCTGGTCCACGGATTTGGCCAGATCGAGGATCGCTTCGGCGCCTTCGGCATCGGCGATCATCAGATGGCCGCCGCCGGAGCGGGCCTCAAGCTCGCCGTAGACCGGGCGGCTGGTGATGGAAGGGGGAAATTGTGTCTTGGGCATGTGGGTCGCTTTTCCTGCAGTCCGGGTGAACGAAAGCAGGCGCCCCCGGTGCGGGGACGCCCGGTATTCGGCTCAGCCTTTTGCGGTCCGGCGTTTCTTTTCCGGATCGTGGAACGGCATTTCCGCTGCAACGCAGGGGATTTCGCCGGTGGAGTTCTTGACGGTCAGCGGCACGCCGGGTTCGGCGCAGTCGACCGGCATGCGGGCGATGCCCACATTGTGCTCGTTCAAGGGCGAGTACATGCCGATGGTGACCACGCCGACCTGCTTGCCGTCGCGCAGGAGCGGCGCACCTTCTTCGGCGGGCTCGGTGCCTTCCAGCTTGACGCCGTAGATCTTGAAACGCTCCTTGCCCTTCAGGCGGTAGTGCTCCTCGGCGCCGCGGAAGCCGGTCTTGCCCGGCGAGACGGTGAAGTCGAGGCCCAGTTCCCACAGCGTGTCGCCGCATTTCTCGTTCTCGAAGGGGTACATCTCCGAGTTGTCATAGGGGAAGAACAGCAGGTAGCTTTCGGCGCGCAACAGGTCGAGCGTGGTGAAGCGGGTCGGGATGATACCCATCGGCGCGCCCTTTTCGACCAGATTGTCCCAGATATGCGGCGCGTCCTGGCCGCGGCAGAAGATCTCATAGCCGCGCTCGCCAGTGTAGCCGGTGCGCGAAATGGTGACGGGCTTATCGAACAGGGTGGTGTGGATGTGGCTGAAGTAGACCACGTCGCGGATGCCGGGCACGCCCTGTTCTTCCAGGAAATCGACCGCCAGCGGCCCCTGCAGGGAGATGTCATGCAGGTTGTCGTCAAAGCGGATGTCGACGTCGCGGCCCTGCGCCGCCATGGTCAGCTGCTCGTGGCCCTGGCCGGAGCCGTGCACCACCATCCAGCTGTTCGGACCCATGCGGTAGATCACGCAGTCGTCGACGAATTTGCCGTCGTCGTTCAGCATGCAGGCATAGGTGCTGCGGCCGGGTTTGATCTTTTCCACGTTGCGGGTGGTAGCCCGGTCGATGACGTGGCTGGCGTGGGGGCCGACGATGTGGACCTTCTTCAGGCCGGACACGTCCATGAAGCCCGCCTTGGTGCGGATCGCCATGTATTCTTCCGTCTGGTCCTTGTCATAGGTCCAGGCGGTGCCCATGCCGCTCCAGTCTTCCAGGTCCGAGCCCATCGCCCGGTGGCGGTCAGCAAGGGTTGAGAAGCGCCAGGATGCAGTCATTGTCTAAGTCTCCCTATTGGTGCGGACCAAATTTGTTGATTTGGTTCCTTTGGTCTGGTCCAGTTAGCCAAGAGAGGGGGCGTTGTGTCAATGAATATTCCTATCAGGAAAAAGATTTTGCCTAAAAGGCCGATTCCCCATGGCTTTGCGGCATGGATTGGCCTGAAATGGTCTTTTTGGCGGCTAGCTTGGGGTTGCGGGGGCTGCCCGATGACCCGTTTCAAGTGAGAATCGGAGGCCTTCAGCGCCGGAGATTCGCGCGATTCCGCCGCAAACGGGCGTTCCGGCCAAACGTAGCCTGCTGTTCCGGGGCCGCCGGCGCGCGCAGGCGGCTGTGCGGGCTTCAGGCGTCGCCAAGGTGCCCTAAGCCGTTGGAGGCGCGGGCGAACAGAGGGCCGCCGGAACCGCCAGGAGAAACGCTTGAGAGCCGGGCAGGTTCCCTGCGAGTGAATAAACTTTCACATGATTGTTGACAGATTTGCGCCTCAGGACCCAATGTAAAGGAAAATAATATTCCCAAGAGGCAAAAATGCCCGGGAGCACTGCCAACAGGAGGGCAAAACATTGGATGGAAATCTGAACGCGTTAACAACCGTGTTCACCGAGTTCTATTACTGGGTGACGGTTGTCTTCATGTTCCTCATTCACGTGGGGTTCTGCATGTATGAGGTCGGCGCGAGCCGCCACCGCAACCACATGCACACACTGATGAAGAACATCATGATCATTCCGCTGGTCACGGTGACATTCTTCTTTTTCGGCTGGTGGATCTACTGGGCTTTTCCCAGCTTCCCGTTCTTCGGCGGCCTGAACTATGAGGCGGGCGCGGCGAACCTGCCGTGGTCGCAGAACATGGCCACCAACCTGTCCGACCGGATCACCGGCGTGTTCTGGGCAGCGTTCCTGCTGTTCTCCTGGACCGCCGCCTCGATCGTGTCCGGTGCGGTCATCGAACGGATCCGCTCCTCTGCCTTGTGGGTGCATGCGGTGATGATCGGATCGGTGTTCTGGATCATCGACGCCGCCTGGGGCTGGCATGCCGAGGGCTGGATGGTGAAATACCTGGGCTACCATGATGCCTATGCGTCCGGGGTGATCCACGCAATCGCTGGCGGTTACGCGCTGGGCGTGATCATGGTGCTGGGGCCGCGGCTGGGCAAGTTTGCCGCCGATGGCACCCCGCGCGATATCCCGCCGCATAACCCCTGGATGCTGACCATCGGGATCTTCCTGATCTATTCCGGTTTCTGGGGTTTTTACGCCGCGTGCAACATCCCTGTGATCTCGCCCGAAGGCATTGGCGGGATGCTGACCGGCGACACCTGGACGGCCACCAATATCTATCTGGCGCCGACCTCGCTGTCCGCGATCACCTTTAACTTCCTGATGTCGATGTCCGGCGGTTTGATGGCGGCCTATGTGGTGTCCAAGGGCGATGCGTTCTGGACCTTCTCCGGCGGTCTGGCGGGCATCATCACTGCCTCGGCGGGCAACGATCTGTATCACCCGATCCAGGCGATGCTGGTCGGCGCTGTTGGTGTCGTGATCGTCTACAAGCTGCATTACTGGGTGGAGCGCACCTTCAAGCTGGATGACGCGGTGGGCGCGGTTGCGGTGCATGGCTATTCCGGCGTTGTCGGCCTGATCATCGCGGGCTTCCTGCTGTGGGGCGCACCAAGCTCGCCTTATGAAGGTTTCGCCACGGTGAACCCGGTCGGCCAGGTCGTTGGCGCGGTGATCATGTTCGGGGTGCTGGGCTGGCTGCCGGGCTTCGTGATCGCCAAGATGCAGGCGGCCGCGGGCGTGCTGCGGATCCCGGTGGAGGTCGAGCTGCAGGGCCTCGATTACGCGGAACACCATGCCTACGAAGATGCCAAGGCCGAGATCATTGCCGCCGACAAGGCTGCACTGAATGGCGGCGGCGTTCCAGCTGAATAAGGAGAATTGAAATGTCTACGATCGGTTACGACAGCTGGGCGGTGGATCTGGCAGAGGTTGGGGCGGTCTATCCGTTCCAGGGCTCGGAGGGGCTGATGGTGGTCCTGGGGGTGGTCTTCTGGATCGCCTGGCACCGGATCCAGTTCGTCCGCGAGGGCCAGCATCTGGAGAAGGCCAAGCGGATGGGAGACACGGAAAAAATCCACAGTCTGCTGGAGAAGTACTGACCTTTCCAGACCAGAGGCGCGCCATGCGGCGCGCCTTTTCTTTCCTTCGTAGGAAAATAAGTTTCATAAGAGTTGAACGGCAGATCGCAAACTGCTAGCGTTGATTCGAGATGAAAAGCAGGAGGCACACCCATGTGCGGGATTGTCGGTCTTTTTCTGAAAGACAAAACACTTGAGCCGAAACTGGGCGATATGCTCACTGATATGCTCATCACCATGACGGACCGCGGTCCGGACAGCGCGGGCATTGCGATCTATGGCGCGGACGCGGACGGGCGGGCCAAGCTTACCGTGCAGTCCGACACGCCGGAAGCGGCGTTTGACGGGCTGGACGGCGCGCTGGCCGAAGCGCTGAGCGCCGATGTGTCGATCCGGGTGATCGACACGCACGCGGTTCTGGAATTGCCCGCGGGCAAGGAGGAAGAGGCCCGCAGCGCGCTGGCAGAACTGCGTCCCGGGATGCGCGTCATGAGCGCGGGCGACACCATCGAGATCTACAAGGAAGTGGGTCTGCCCGAGAAGGTTGCCGAGCGGTTCAACGTGCGCGGCATGGGCGGCAGCCACGGCATCGGCCACACCCGTATGGCCACCGAATCCGCCGTGACTACCGAGGGCGCGCACCCGTTCTCCACCGGTTCCGACCAGTGCCTGGTGCACAATGGTTCTCTGTCCAACCACAACGCGCTGCGCCGCAAGCTGCGCCGCGAAGGCGTGCGGATCGAAAGCCAGAACGACACCGAAGTGGGCGCGGCCTATCTGACCTGGAAGATGCAGAACGGCGCCACGCTGGGCGAGGCGCTGGAAGGCAGCCTGGAGGATCTGGATGGCTTCTTCACCTTTGTGGTCGGTACCAAGGACGGCTTTGGCGTCGTCCGCGACCCGATCGCCTGCAAGCCGGCCGTGATGGCGGAGACCGACCAGTATGTCGCGTTCGGCAGCGAATACCGCGCGCTGGTGAACCTGCCGGGCATCGAAGACGCCCGCGTCTGGGAGCCCGAACCCGCAACCGTTTACTTCTGGAACCACTAAGATGCAGACATATGATCTTGAAGCAAATGGCCTGCGCGGTCTGAATTCGGCCCTGCAGGAACTGAACGGCAGCTCCAACAAAACCGCCTGGGAGATCGTCAACCCCAAGGGCAGCCATGCCATTGCCGTGGGCCTGAACTCGCCCATTGAAGTCACCGTCAAGGGGTCCACCGGGTACTATTGCGCCGGCATGAACCAGCAGGCGACCGTCAAGGTGGAGGGGTCGGCCGGCCCCGGTGTTGCGGAAAACATGATGTCCGGCACCGTGATCGTCGAGGGCGACGCCAGCCAGTATGCCGGCGCCACCGGCCATGGCGGCCTCTTGGTGATCAAGGGCAATGCCTCGTCGCGCTGCGGCATCTCGATGAAGGGCATCGACATCGTTGTTCATGGCAACATCGGCCACATGTGCGCCTTCATGGCACAGGCGGGCAACCTGGTGGTGCTGGGCGATGCGGGCGATGCGCTGGGCGACAGCTGCTACGAGGCGCGGTTCTTTGTGCGCGGCAGCGTCAAGAGCCTGGGCGCCGACTGCATCGAGAAGGAAATGCGCCCGGAGCATATCGAGATCCTCAAGGATCTGCTGGCCCGCGCCGGCGCCGATGCCAAGCCGGAGGAGTTCAAGCGCTACGGTTCCGCCCGCACGCTCTACAACTTCGACGTCGACAACGCGCAAGCGTACTAAGGACAGGGATCACTAGACATGGATAGCAATAACATCCCCCGCACGGTCCCGATCCAGTCGGCGACTTTCTCAAATCCGATCAACGCGGAAATCCGACGCGCGGCGGCCACCGGGATCTACGACATCCGCGGCGGCGGCGCCAAGCGCCGGGTGCCGCATTTCGATGACCTGCTGTTCCTCGGCGCCTCGATCTCGCGCTACCCGCTGGAGGGCTACCGCGAGAAATGCGAAACCAAGGTGACGCTGGGCACCCGTTTCGCCAAGAAGCCGATTGAGCTGGACATCCCGGTCACCATCGCCGGCATGAGCTTTGGCGCGCTGTCGGGGCCGGCCAAGGAGGCCCTGGGCCGCGGCGCATCCGCTGCGGGCACCTCGACCACCACCGGCGACGGCGGCATGACCCCGGAAGAGCGCGGCCATTCCTCCAAGCTGGTCTATCAGTATCTGCCGTCCCGCTACGGCATGAACCCGGACGACCTGCGCAAGGCGGACGCGATCGAGGTCGTGGTCGGCCAGGGCGCCAAGCCCGGCGGCGGCGGCATGCTGCTGGGCCAGAAGATTTCCGACCGGGTTGCGGAAATGCGCACTCTGCCGAAAGGCATCGACCAGCGTTCCGCCTGCCGCCACCCGGACTGGACCGGCCCGGATGATCTGGAAATCAAGATCCTGGAACTGCGTGAGATCACCGACTGGCAGGTGCCGATCTATGTGAAGGTCGGCGGCACCCGACCCTACTACGACACTGCTTTGGCGGTGAAGGCCGGCGCGGACGTTGTGGTGCTGGACGGCATGCAGGGCGGCACCGCCGCCACCCAGGACGTGTTCATCGAACATGTCGGCCTGCCGACCCTGGCTTGCATCCGCCCTGCCGTGCAGGCGCTGCAGGATCTGGGCGTGCACCGCGAAGTGCAGCTGATCGTCTCCGGCGGCATCCGCACCGGCGCCGATGTGGCCAAGGCAATGGCGCTGGGCGCGGACGCGGTGGCGATCGGCACCGCGGCGCTGATCGCGCTGGGCGACAACGACCCGAAGTGGGAAAGCGAGTACCAGAAACTGGGCACCACCACTGGCGCCTATGACGACTGGCACGAAGGCAAGGATCCGGCGGGCATTACCACCCAGGACCCGGAGCTGATGAAGCGCCTGGACCCGGTCGATGCGGGCCGCCGCCTGCGCAACTACCTCAAGGTGATGACGCTGGAAGCGCAGACCATCGCCCGCGCCTGCGGCCACAACCATCTGCACAACCTCGAGCCCGAGGATCTGTGCGCCCTGACCATGGAGGCCGCCGCCATGGCGCGGGTGCCGCTGGCCGGGACCGACTGGTACCCGGGCAAGGCTGGGTTCTGACGATTGGCGGGGCGCGGCTGGCAACAGTCCGCGCCCCATTTTCGAAATACGTTCAACAGGGAAAGGAAGTAGGACCATGACGACAGATCTGGCTGCTTTCGCACAAGAAAAAGGCGTCAAGTACTTCATGATCTCCTTCACCGACTTGTTCG
This sequence comes from Leisingera sp. UBA4491, assembly GCF_002388965.1. Taxonomy (NCBI): domain Bacteria; kingdom Pseudomonadati; phylum Pseudomonadota; class Alphaproteobacteria; order Rhodobacterales; family Roseobacteraceae; genus Leisingera; species Leisingera sp. UBA4491. The sequence goes on from NZ_DGNN01000029.1 coordinate 232,490, forward strand.
GGGGGCAGCGCGCTAAACTGGTGCCGGCGCAGGCGATCGCGGATATGCAGGAAGACGGGGCCGGCTTTGCCGGTTTTGCCACCTGGCTTGACCTGACGCCCGCACATCCGGACATGCTGGCAGTGCCGGATCCCTCCTCGGTGATCCAGCTGCCATGGAAGCCGGAGGTCGCCTGGGTAGCGGCGGACTGCGTGATGGAAGGCGAGGACGTGGCCCAGGCGCCGCGCAATGTGCTGCGCCGCCTGATCAAGGAGGCCGCGGACGAAGGCCTGCACGTTAAGACCGGCATCGAGGCCGAGTTCTTCCTGCTGTCGCCGGACGGGGAGCAGATCTCCGACCCCTTCGATACGGCTGAAAAACCCTGCTATGACCAGCAGGCGGTGATGCGCCGCTATGACGTGGTGCGCGAAATCTGCGACTATATGCTGGAGCTGGGGTGGGGCCCGTACCAGAACGACCATGAGGACGCCAACGGCCAGTTCGAGATGAACTGGGAGTTCGACGATGCGCTGTCGACCGCGGACAAGCACAGCTTCTTCAAGTTCATGACCAAATCGGTGGCGGAAAAGCACGGCTACCGCGCGACCTTTATGCCGAAGCCGGTCGAGGGCCTCACCGGCAACGGCTGCCACGCCCATATCTCGGTCTGGGACGCGCCGGGCAAGGATGCCCGGGTCAACGTCTTCGCCGGTGAGAAGGGTACGGGCCAGGTTGCCGAACTGGGTCTGTCGGAGCAGGGCGGCTGGTTCCTGGGCGGCATCATGAAGCACGCCTCGGCGCTGGCGGCAATCACTAACCCGACAGTGAACTCCTACAAGCGCATCAACGCGCCGCGCACCATGTCGGGGGCCACCTGGGCGCCGAACACCGTGACTTGGACCGGCAACAACCGCACCCATATGGTGCGCGTCCCCGGCCCCGGCCGGTTCGAGCTGCGCCTGCCCGACGGTGCGGTGAACCCCTACCTGCTGCAGGCGGTGATCATCGCGGCCGGTCTCTCCGGCATCCGCGCCCAGGCCGACCCCGGCCCGCGCCATGACATCGACATGTATGCCGAAGGCCATACCATCACCGACGCGCCGAAGCTGCCGCTCAACATGCTGGATGCGCTGCGCTTCTACGACAAGGACGACGGCCTGAAGGCGATGATGGGCGAAGAGTTCTCGGCCGCTTACCTGAAGATGAAACAGCAGGAGTGGAACTCCTTCGTCAATCATTTCTCCCGCTGGGAGAAGGACAACACCCTCGACATCTGATTCCCCGGTCTGGCCTGCGGGCCGGACCTCTACGGCCCGGGCAATGCCCGGGCCCTTTTTATTTGCGGCAGCGCCTGCCGCATATGCGCCGTGTTCACTTGGGGTGAAATTCTGCCTGTTTCCTATTGGCGGCGGAAAGGCAGAAAATGCCGGGTCTGGCCCCGGAAAGGGGACAAGAGGGTGTTGACGGTTAGGAAAATAAATTGAGTAATAGGAATATGTCTTGCCTCGCAATCAAAGATTGCTGCGGGGCGTGACCCGGAACGGATGGCAGCAGGGAGATGGCCATGAGCTACAAGAGTGACA